>CAJXGR010000074.1 GCA_913053665.1 uncultured Spirochaetia bacterium | reverse complement strand
AATCGATTGGAGAAATCATAATTTTGACTCATCTTTTTTCGCCCAAAAAATATCTTGACTTTATCCCGTAAAATCAGTTTATTAGCATATCAATTCATGATCTAGGGGCGGGTTTCAAACCCGCCCCTAGATCATGAACACCTGCCGGAGTGGTGAAATTGGTAGACGCGCGGGATTCAAAATCCCGTAGGGGCAACCCTGTGTCGGTTCGATTCCGACCTTCGGCAAATCTGAACACTGATTCCTTAGATATACATTTAGATATTCTCCGCCTTTAAGGTTTCATCCAGCTTTTGCCAAGACTCTTTACGGTCTTTAATACCCACTTCTTTGGATAGTTCGCTAATGACATCATCAATATAATTATCCTGCCGCATCCCGACAAGAACAGACGTCACCCCTTCCGTTGATCTCAAGGCACGAACAGCCATTTGACTTAGGGTAGAAGCCAAACTCCATTCCCCATCCGCTTCTTTTGTGATTCCTTTAATTTTATGGGCTTTTTCTGCCGCCTCCACTTTATAGTGAGCGTCGATAGCCCGTAAGACCCTGTGAACCGACTCAACATGGGTCTCCATCCAGTAGGAAACAGGCATTGGGAGTGGCTCCATATCCGTAAGATACTGGATAGCACTATTGATTCTTGGACTAAAGTACTGGGAAACCACTTCATACCATTGAGTGTAGTTGGTAAAGCTCTTCCAGTTGCTAATGAGCACAGATCCGGGAGATAAATACTCTATCATCTGCTTCTGAGACTCGGTATTCAGTTCAAGGGTATAAACCAGGGATTCCTTAAACTTAGTCTCAGAGGCGACAAGATCCTCTATAAACTTTTGGATTTTATCCTCTCTTACCGGGTTTTCCCCTTCCACATCAGCCAGCCGTAACAATTTGTTATCAATGATGGCGTTTAAAGGGCGATTGATCAAAACCCCAAGATTCTTGTCCCTCGCAAACTGGAGGACGGTTTGACCACTGGGTTGATTGGACTGAACAGCTGTTCCCCTTTCAAACAGGTTCATGGGAAGCTGGATCACACGAAAGTGATGATCTTTAGAAATCCCTTCTGCAAGGGTCCACATCTCCTCAAGACAGGTGAACTCAGGATCAGAACTTGCTTTGGGGAACGTGTTTGAACTCACCCCATAGGATTGTATCCTTCCACTCTCAACTTCCTTCTCCAAATACTCAAAAGCCTGCTGGACACGTCTATAGTACTCCTTTCTAGCCTCATCAAGATTCATATTATCGGCTTTTGCCCATCCCAGGTAGTACTCAGGATTATGAAGGAGATAAACATCAATACAGTCCATATTTAGCCGATCCAGACTCCGAGTGACTTGATCCTCCAAAAACTCCGGGTGCATACAATGCTCAAGCCCTTTACTATAAAGAACCAGCTCCTTGAACTCTCGACCTTCCTGTTTTCTGAACTGGCTCATCTCATAATTCTGTCCCTGAAGATAACCCACCTTTGAGACCACCACCACCTGATCTCTCTTTATATCTCCTGCCTCAATAAGCTTTTGCATGGCCTGTCCAATGAGTTCTTCCGACCCGCCATCTGAGTAATTGGAACTCGTGTCTATGAGATTGATTCCTGCTCTTAACGCTTTGGATAAGGCATTCAAATGAATATCGTTTAGACTCACCCGATAGGATCCAAATCCAGCCTGACTTATCACCAATCCCGTTGAGTTCAGGTCATTATATCTCAAGTTGGGATGTCCTTCTGCCCAATCTTTAGTTCCTTTTTTTGTTGCAAAACCATTGATCACTTCAGTCTCCTTTCATTTCCAAGAGTTTTCTGATGTCCTCATTGACATAAAATATGCCAAAATGGATATCGGTTAAAAGCACTCGTTCCACTTTATCCAGTGAGTCAAAGAAAGCCCCGTCGGCTGGATGCTCTTTTCGTTTGATCACCAGGGATTCAAGGGCTTTTTCTTTATCTGTTTCGTTATGTACACTCATAATTTGCCTTCAAATTGTTGATTAAATCAATTATTATATTAACTTATATACTATAAAATAGATCTATAATATTATATAATAAAAGTTTCTACAATAAAGTTAATAATATGTGATCTTTCCTGCAAGTTTATCTTTATTATCCAGAAGGATATTTCATGGATCAGACGATTCCCCCCAAGCTCCAGGCATTTAAGGAAAAATGGGACACCGAATATATAGAAATTGATTACAATGATGTTCAAGGCGACTTTTATCCTAATGAAAGAGGCTTGGTGGTTCTCAGAAGGCTTCTTAGGGAAGACAGAGATGTTGACGAGATTGTAGTGGACGGTGATTTTGATCTGAGAGATCAATTTGACGATGAGTTTTACGCATTTGCTCATTTGCAGTGGGGAAAGGAATCCTGGAACTTGACGGTCTTTAATTATGACCAGAAAATCGACTCTTGAAGAGCTCATCGGACGCCTCTGTTAAACACCCCCTTTCATCGTTCAATGATAAAGTCACTATTTTGGCAAAATGATCAGAACCCATGGCTCTGCCAAGTTTATCCGATAGGACGTCGAAAGAAGAGTTCACTAAAACATGGTCTAAAGGTAGCCACAGCAATGGGAAATATTTGGGCCAGGTGGGCGGAATGCCATTCCAGGTTCTTGTATCGATCAGACCGGATTGGGCTAAAAACCTTCTAAATACAGGAGAGAAAGTCGTTGTGTTGAAGTCCCCAACAACTATTACCGGATTGGGATCCTTCAATACACTTGCTGCTAACCATTTAAGCAGATCGTTACGATAACGAAACTTCCGTTTGCCAATGGGAGTATGGGGATGAGCACCATAAAAGCTTACAATCCTTGAATCCATCTTGATTTGAGCTTTAAGAATTGGTCTGTTGCCATGTTCATTGAGATTGATAATCTGATAATCGATTACAGGATAGAGACTAAGGAAAATGAATCCAGTTGTATTCTCTCTCGGCTCCAATATTCTGTGTGGAAATTGATTGATAAGGTTTTCAAACAACTTGATGTGAGTGGTCTTGATTTCCATTAAAAACACACACTCAGGATTTACAGTAGCTATCTCTTCTTGAAGTTGATTTATTTTGGAGTTCCTACACCAGATATTGGCAAGATACACCCCTATGAACTCGTTGGTCTTATTAACTTTAGCTTTCATTATTTTGCCATTTAAAATGGCACTGATGTTGATAATAAAAATATATAATGCAAAAACTCCTAACAGAATATCATGAGTCCATAATGCCCCCAAAAAAGCAGCGACAGCGAAAAGTGAATATTGCAAAACAAAGTTTGAGAACAGATCAAATAGCCAATATTCTCCTCTTGTAATAAACCTGAAATGACTGACTAATCCTATGAAAAACAGGGAGCCATAAAGGATTGACATAAAATATAAGTTCAGCATGATGATTCACGTCGCTTAAGTAGTCAACTCTAATGATATTTAAATACGACCAGAAGATAGATACATAAAGGATTCATGAGCCATTGAAATGGGTCTTTCAAATTAGAAGATCATTGTAGCTGATGGATAAATCGGCAAACGTCTTTGATTCAAGCTTTTGTTCATCCCTCACTAGACAACAGGATAGTAATTTGTCTTTCTCCAAACAGAAGATCTCAATGCTTTCCCCTATGGGATCAATGATCCAATATTCCTTGACTTTAAACTTCTCATAGATCTTAAACTTTCGCACTTTGTCGTGATCTGGATTGGAGGGAGATAAAATCTCGATCACTAGTGAGGGTGTCCCGTTAATTTTCTTTTCATCAATGATTTGCTGATCTTCATTAGAAATGAACACAAGATCCGGTTGGAAGGAATTGGTGGCACTAAAAACCACATCCAGTGGGGATACTAGAACCCGCCCTATTTTCTTATGCCGAGTGTAATGAATCAATTCATAGCTTAAATTACTTAAAATGATTTGATGAATAGATCTTGGGGCGGCACTCATTTCAACTAGTTCTCCTTCAATTACTTCGTATCGCTTATCATCGTCTAATTGATAATAGTCGTCATAAGTCCAGATCTTTTCCTGGGTTTTTTCCATTTTCACACCTGTTGATCAGAGATCTCCATTTAATTATAAAACTTTAAGGTCTTGAAGTCAAGGATAAGTTCATAAATCCTGAACATTCCAGTCAGAGCTTAGCGTAAAGCATAGAGCCATTGTTTTTCAGTGGCTAAATAGATGATATTTCCAGCGATAATCGGAGGGGCCACTGGAGGTGAGGGAAGATTGGTCCAGAACATAAGACCCTCTGTCTTAACCCGGATGCCCGCTATGAACCCAAGCGTACGATCGTACAGGGTATACTTCCCCACCATATAAAGGATTTTGGGGGATGCAATGGCGTCTGATGTGGCTCTACCATAAGACCAGAAGTTCCACGCCCCTGATCCATCTTCAGCATTATATCCTTTGCTTCCATGTATGACCAAATCTCCAATGACCACAGGAGAAGGATAGGTTTTCCGTTCACTGTGGACAGCAATGGGTTTAACCCTCTTGACCCATTTAATCGTGTTTCTAGAGATACAATATAGAAATTGTCTTGTGGAGAAATAGAGTTTTTCTTTATAAAAAACCGGTGACGACGTGATGGATCCATCAATAGGTATTTCTTTAAGAGGTATGGCTTTATGAAACTTTAAATCTATCTGATAGGTGATGACTTTGGATGGAACAGTAATATAGAGTTCGTAATCGATCCTGGGCTGAGTCGCGGGTTTAGGGCTACGGGGAGTTGGGTTATCGCCTATAATCAGGCTAGAGGGCTTTTCGTTGATGACTAGTGTGGAGTAAATAGGTGTTCCAATGGAGGTTTTCAAGATCGTTTTTCCTCTTGAAGGTTTTAGAATCCAGAGTGTTCCTTCGCCTGCCGTTGTAATCAAGAGGTTTTTCTTTCTGACAATAGGACTTGAATAGATGGGTTCTTTCAAGTCTTTAGGACCCCACTTTCTGCGGCCGGTCTTCCGATTAAAGGCATATAGATAACCGTCTCCGCTAGCCACAATGACTAACTTCCTGTATATGGCAGGGGAATTATGAATGCCCACGGGTTCATCCCCCCTCGATTTTAACTTTTTAGACCATAAAACCTTCCCGCTATACCCGTCTAGAGCGTAAAAATTATTATCTAAATCACCAAAATACAAGACGCCATCCTTAAATAGGGGGGCACCCGTCACAATAGCCTTTAAAGCAAAACTCCATAATAACTTGGGACGACGCATCGGGCCTGGTGACTGGCTCACCCCACTGTGACGTTTGTCATAACGAAATTGAGAGAAGTCATACTTGGATCGTCCAAAGATGGAGCTAGCAAGGAGAATAATGATAAGGATCAGTATCTTCTTGAGTCTCATGGGAGATTCACCTCTCTCTTGAGTCTGTTAATATCTATAGTAGAGAGTTTCCTCCACTCACCCAATGGCAATCCTTTAAGACCAAGAGGCCCAAATGTATCCCGCCTCAAATAGGTGACCTCCAAGCCGATAGACTCTGTCATGCGTCTAATTTGTCTCTTCCATCCTTGATGGAGAACTATATTGAACTGAGAAGTTTTTTCTGAACGATCGATTAAGTCTATCTCTGAGGGATTCGTTCTTCCTTCCTCTAGTTCAACACCTGACACGAGTTTTTCAATGGCCTCATCGGATAAGAAGCCGTTGACTTCCACATAATACTCCTTTGGAACCTGATATTTGGGATGCAATAAGCGATGACCCAACTTCCCATCGTTTGTCAAGAGTAAGAGTCCTTCAGAATCCTTGTCTAATCGGCCCACATGGAAGACTCTCTCGGGAATATCCTTTGTGAGTAAGTAGATTGTCCTTCTATGATGGGGATCCTCTGCACTGGATAGATAGCCCATTGGCTTGTGCAGGATATAATAAGAAAGCTCTTCAGGTGGGTGGATCAACTCTCCTTTGTATAACACCTGATCTTTCCCTGGATGCACCGTAGTAGACAGGTTTGTACACACCACTCCATTGACTGAGACATCTCCATTTAGGAGAATGGGCTCACATTTCCTCCGGGACCCAATTCCACACAGTGATAGATAACGATTGATTCTCAAGGCCTAACCATCATTTAAAGTGAACTAGCTGCCTATTCCCTAGGCGCCTCTTGCCAGACGATCTGCTAGATAGGGTGGGAGACCTGCCTCATGGATCTTTTTCTGGGCTTTTTCAATGTCATAGTCCACAAGATAATATTTGATTTCCATGGTTTCCCTCTCAAAAGTAAGAAAAGACGCTCGTGGATCACCATCCCTCGGTTGGCCTATACTTCCCGGATTTATAAGATAGTATTCATCTTGCAGAAGGCGAAAATTAAGCCTGGCGGCCAAACTCCCCTCTACAGGCCCCCATATCTTCTTGAGATGGGAATGGCCATAAAAGCAAAGTCTAATATGTGGATATTTCTCTTGTAAGACTTCTTTATTTTCTATAGCCTGCTGATCTGCTAAAATGTAGTCATTGCGATGGGTTAAAGCCCCGTGAACAAGAAGAAAGTCCCATCCCACCAATCTTTTATGGGGTAAAGCCCTTAGAATCTCTCTATAGGAATCCTCTAACGTGTTATAAGTCCACTGGGCCGACTCCTGAGCGTATATGTTGAAGTATTTGGCCTCCTCCAAATCAAAGCCGGCTTGATCGTGATTGCCCAGGATGGATATGGGATTACGTTCAAACAATAGGCGACAACACTCGTTGGGATTGGCTCCATACCCTATTATATCGCCACAGCAGATGATCTGGTCAATCTTTTGGCGGTCCACTTCTTCCAGAACACTGTTAAGAGCTTCTAAATTGCCATGTATATCCGAGAGGACAGCGTATTTCATATTCCTTTATTTATATGGATTATTGCGTTTTAGTCTTATTAATAGAGAATGAACCCTGAAACTTGATCTATTTTAAGGGGTCCTAATGTTAAAAGATAACAACTTTTTTAGGAATGAATAACAGAAATGATAAAATCATGATGAACTATTTTCTTTTTAAGGTGAATTGTAGTAAATCTCAGGATAGTAAAAGCTTATAATTTTGCTTTATATTAAATAGATTCATTAAAATATTTTTGATGCCACTTTATGATTTTCTATTATCTTTTTCGTAAGCAATTCACTCGAAAGGACATGATATGAATTCTTTGAATGAAGTAACCCAATGGCATCCTAGATCTCTCCAAAAGTGGCTCAGAGAAATCGAAGAGAATGATTTGCTCCTGGTGATGCCTCATCTCCCCAAAGGAGTGAGTCATTTGATTTTGGAAAATCTCTCTTCAAGAGTCCGTAAAGTGGTGAATGATGCTATGAGCGAAGATCCGACTTTGCCCAGGAAAGTGGTTGAACGTGCCCAGGAGAGGATCCTTGAAATAGCCAATGATATGATCGATATGGGTGAACTGAATGAGCCTGGAGAAGAAGAAGACAACGACTATCCAAGACGGACACATCTCTCTCCCGCCCTTCCCACTGATAGTACAAAGAATCTTATTGAATCTCTTACTCTCCTTGGCAAGTATGCTCAAGAAAGGGGGCTTTTATCTCTGGAAGAAGCTTTGGGGAAAATCTCAGACCCCTTTCTAAAGGAAGCTCTCCAACTGATCATCGATGGCACCGACCCTGACCTGGTAGAGGAAATCCTTAGAAATCAGGTGGATGCAATAACCTATCATAGAGAGCTGCTCTATGATCTAATGATAGAGGGTATATTAGGCATACAGGCTGGAAACTCAAGCTGGATCCTTGAAAAGAGACTACGTTCTCATCTACCTTATACGGGTACTGAATAAGCTTTTAGAATATCATCCAGTCTGAACCCATGTTATTATGATGATAAAACTGCTCCATGTATAGAAATGTATTACTTTTAACTCACATTATTCAATCTCATTGCCCGTTTTAATATCCCACAATTTTATTATTCACTACTTTCTGACAGAGTGTATTTGCCATCAGGAGAAAAGCTTAGCCTATTGATATTTTCAGCATGGTGGATCTGAACTCCTATGTTGATGAATGCAGAGGAATGGGCCACCAGATCAATGATCCTTTTCATACCAATAATATTTTCCTTAAATCGTTGGCTATTTTCCTTGAATTTCTTTGGGCTTAAGATTATTATTTACTCATCAAAGTCTTTAATATGAACTCACTAATTGGTAAGTCTTTATGTGTCAAGAATTACACCCCAGAGCTATTCATCATGAAGAATTGGCTCAAGAAATATTGAAGGACTATCCTGTCCTGTACTCCAAAATGCATAGAAATTGTAAAATACCTGAAGAGTTTGTTTCGACAGGTTTAAGGGAAGTGATTCGCTTCATGAACCTGATTGCCTTTAAGAATGAGGTTTTAACCCCCTCCAGGGTTGTTGATGACCTTTGGCACGAGTTTATTTTATTCACCCGACTTTATGGGGCTTTCTGCCAAGACTATTTTGGGAGGATGATCCATCATCAACCGGGCGGAACAGAAAAACAGAACTTAAAGCAGTATAAAAGGACTTTAGACCTGTATAAAGAGTATTTTGATTCACCAGATCCCCTGTATTGGGGATATTGGGCTGGTGTCATGGACAATGCCCAGTGTGGAACGTGCGAATCACCTAAATCTTGAGGAGGAACTATGTATTTCACTGGATCACTCGCTGTAGACCCATCTCAAATCACGGCTATCAAAGTCTTAAAGCCCACAAAGGTCTTTGGGAAGATTCTACACCTGATGACAGGGGGTGCAACCTCTGAAAAAGAGGAACAGGAGACCTTTACGGCTGTCGCTATCCTTCAGCAATTCAATATGGCCCTTCGATCCATGGGGATCAACAATCTCGTTCGTCTTACTAAAGACGATTTCGACTTTTACTTTGATGAGGAGGGAACAGAAGACGATCTAAAGGAAATCATGGATAACTTCTCGCTGGAGACAGATAAAATCGAGTCCGAAGTCTTTGAAACCCTCTACCTTGTGGTGGAGCATCAGGATGAACATTTTAAGTATCTGATAGAAGTGGATATAAAAAGACGGCATAAGGTGGGTGAATACCCCATTGAAGTGAAGGTCAATGGGGTGATGGCTGATATGGGGGGGGATGGTTCGTCTGAGTCTACGAAAGAGAAGATGAAGAAGGTGTTTCAGTCTCAGGAACTTTATAATAAATACCTTCTGGAGAAGCAAAATGCCTTTGAAGGCTTTGTATCCACTTTGGGACAAGGCGTGAAGAAGTTTATAACATCTGACGATCTGATCCAAAAGGTGAAACAGAATATGATTCGTCCTAAAGAACCTGTTAAAAAGGCTGACTCCATCCCTCAACACCGAGATAACCGTTCTGTACAGCCCATTTATTACGGATACTATGGCTTTGACGATTACTTTCTCTACTCCTGGATGTGGTCATCGATGGCTTACTCTAATGGTATCTATGTGAATAACTTTTATATGGTGGATGAAAGTGGTCAGGACATGATGAGTGTGGGGGATGAAGGTTTTGATGCAGGTGAAACGGACACACTGAATCCTGAAGCAGACTTTGAACCGCCTGATACGGGGGATGTGGAATACTTTAACGACCATGACTATCAAGACGAGTTTCAAGAGGCTAATGTGGGAGATGCCGGGGGAGACTATGATTCAGGAGGAGACGACTCAGGGGGATGGTCAGACTCTTTTGGGGACTCTTCTTCGGGGGACTCATCGAGTTCCTGCAGCTCTTGTAGTAGTTGTGGAGGGGGTTGTGGTGGAGACTAGGGGATGGAAAACTAAATACTCTATCAAATAAATGGAAAAAGAATAAAAAGATGGAACTTTTTGTGTCATTGAATGCTTTATATTAATGGCACTACTTTTAGGATTGTCTAACGATTAGAAAGAATGGCAAGAGAATAATGGGTTTATTTATTTAAATAACAATAAAATGCAAACTTTGAAGGGGGTTCAAGCATGAGTACAGCTGTTGAGCAAAATATTAAGGATTTAGTGAAGACCGAGGTTGATTCTCAGTTAGCGGAGATTAAAAAGCATCTTCCAGAAGACAAGGTATCTATCATAGTTTTCTCAGGGGACTTTGACAAGGCGATGGCGGCCTTTATGATGGCCAACGGTGCTGTGGCCATGGGAATGGAAGTCACCATGTTTTTTACTTTCTGGGGATGTAGCGTGATCAAGAAGGGAAGGCGTCTTAAGGGTAAAGGCTTCTTCCACAAGATGATCAACATTATGTTACCAGCCACTAGTAAATCTCTGAAACCATCACAAATGGCTTTTGGCCCCATCGGCCGCAAGCTCTTTAACCACATGATGAAAGGTAAGATGCAACCATTGGAAGAAATGATTGAAATGGCTGTGGATCTGGATGTCAAGTTTCAGGTTTGTGCGCCTTCCTTAGAGGTGATGGGATTTGATGCTGACGAATGGTTGGTTCCAGCCAACATTTGTGGTGTTGCCGCCATGTATGACATCGCTCTTAGAGCGAAAGTGGCTTATTTTATTTAAGACCCTTAAATTAGTCATGACTACTACTACCTGTAGGGGCTTGATTAATCAAGCCCCTACAGGTAGTTAATTGATTTCTATCTGATGAACTTTCTATTGGATAGGGTGATCTTTTCCACGCATTCGTCAATGATGGATGCGAGGATCACAGAGGGATTTTTGGCTCCTTCTTTAAAGAGGAGTCTGTGAAAGAATACGTGGTGAGCGAATCGTTTGATGTCTGTCTCAATCACGTAATCCCTGCCTTCCATGATAGAACAGACCTTCACGACCTGGAGGAGCATGATAGCACTTCGGGTGCTGGCTCCATAGCGTATGGCTGGGTGGTGACGCGTCTTTTGGACGATATCCACAATACAATCATAGACCTCTACTTCACAAAACACACTATGGGATAACTCTCTCATATCCAGGATATCCTGTCTCGTACACACCTTTTTGAGATCATCAGGGTGGGAAATAATGGTGTTATAATCCTTCAGGATGTCAACTTCCGTGGCTGAGTCAATATGACCCATGTCCAACTTCATGAGAAAACGATCCAGTTGAACCAGTGGAAGAGGGTAAGTCCCGGCCGTCTCAAGGGGATTTTGCGTTCCAATCACAAAGAAGAAGGCGTCCAGGGGATAGGTTACATTATCCACGGTCACCTGTCTCTCTGCCATACACTCCAAGAGGGCAGATTGGACCTTAGGGCTTGCTCTATTAATCTCATCGGCCAAGACGATGTTTGAGAACACGGGTCCCGGAGAAAAGCGAAAGGCCTCTGCTTTTTGCTCATAGATATTGACCCCCAATATATCGGATGGAAGAAGATCTGGCGTGAACTGAATCCGCTTGTTGTCCAGGCCGAGAACCGTGCCCAGC
>CAJXGR010000073.1 GCA_913053665.1 uncultured Spirochaetia bacterium | reverse complement strand
GAAAGAGAAAGAGAAGATTAAAAAGCTATTACCCAAGTGTCGTGTTGTATTTTAACAGAGAAGACCCATGAAAAAAACAGTCTATTTCGATACGACCATCCCAAGCTATCTATTTGATGATAGAAAAGAGATTAAAACTTTTATTGATTTAAGTAAAATATGGTGGGAGAAAGAATCCAGGAATTATGACATATGGATTTCTGAAGAAACTCTGGCTGAACTTGCTGAAGAGGAATATCCCAATAAACCTGCGATATTAGAGTTCATATCTCAATTTCAGGTTCTCAGTCCTACAGAGGAAAAAGATGATTTCTAACCCTATATTGGAAGCTAAATATAAAGCACAAAAAGAAATGGATGAAAAGGCAAATCACGATATGAATACATACGTTGAAAATGTCCATCAAATCGTGATGAACTTAAGTCATCAATACGGTCTGAAGATAAAATACGGGAAAAATCTATCTCAAGAACAAGCTTCAAAGGAAAAAAACGAAGATTAAAAAGCTTTTGCCAAAGTGTCGTATCTCTTTTTAAGAATAGATGTTTTACCGGCAAATGAATAGCTCCTCTTAAGTTAGAAACTAAAGACCTTCAACCCTGTTAAGTATTTCTCTTTTTTGCCGATCCTCACACCATCAAGGAGTGTCACCATGAAGAAAGCTTTTATCCTCTTATCTTTAACCCTTTTCCTATCCACGTTTTACAATACAATCCATGCCAAATACGATGTGAGAGCCATTGAAAGAAGAGTCAACTACTTGGCCCATAAGATGAAAAGCTCCAATTCGGCTGTCCGACTCACCGCCATGAGGAAATTAGTGAAAATCCGTCACAAAAAAGCCGTGAAACCCCTCAGTAAGGCTCTCAACGACAAAAGCTCCTTCGTCCGAAGGATGGCCTGTAAAGCCTTAGCCAATCTCAAGTATCGGAATGCCGTAAAGGCCCTTGTACGCAGACTAAAGATTGAGAAAAACCATTTTGTCAAGAAGGAACTGATCATTGCTTTAGGTGAACTGAAGGACGAAAGAGGAAGATCGTCTATTAGGCGGTTTCTAAAACACCCCAGCGTTTCCCTGCGTAAGGCGGCTAAAGAAGCATTGGCAAAACTGGATGCCAAGTAATGAAGGGATGCTTCCCTGGGGATGAGCCTGTGTGTTTGTCCTGTAAAAGGATAGATACACAGAAAACGGTCGAATCAGCCCGTTGTTCTAGAGGCAACCCGGCGGATCACCCAGGCTACTTAACCGACGGATTCTTTCTTTAATAACTCAATCAGCAGATTGCGAATCTCCCGAACATCGGTTTTTAATTCCTTGACATCCTCATTCATAGCATTAAATCGGGTATTTATATCAAGGCGAAGGTCATCAAAACGTTTGTTGACATCATCAAAGCGTTTGTTGACATCATCAAAACGTTTGTTTGTGTCTGTTCTTAGATCATCCAGCCGGCGATTATTATAAAATAATCCGATAACAATGGCAAACATCACAGGAAGAACAATTGCAAGAACCTGAGTCCAATTCAATGGAATACTCCTCTGAAAAACGTCGACATTCTCGGCAACGAATATTGGAAATAATAAGCAATTTTTTGATGATAAGCAAGGAAAATTAATCTTGACCGGCTGATCATCTTTATAGATTACCGGTCCCCCTAGGGGGCAGACCGGTGTGTTTGTCTCTATAACGTGTTGGTAATGAATCATTTAATTTTAAGAATCAATTGCCCGTATAATTGATTAATACGACGGTTTCATAGGTCTATCCCTGCATTTAGCAGTTAAAGATGGCAATCTATAGTTCACAACGTCGTCAGCCAACTTTTGGCGTGAAGGGCTCCGCCTTGGACAATAGATATTTAATCCAATTGAAGAACTTTCGCGTGTCATGGGTAAACTCACTCTCTATGAGTTCGGGATATTCCTTTTTTATATGCTCATGAATTCGATCTAATTCACCCCTATCCAGCCAGATAAGAGAACAGGTCTTACAATAATCGATCTCAACGTCTGCATCCCACTCAAATTGACTGGTCTCCATATTGGTACTACAAGATGGACATTGTCGTGTTCCCTTGTGAGCCAATCTTTTAGTATCATCTTTGGATAGAAGGGAAGCTAAATGATGATCGTTCTCCTTTTGCAGCTCCTTAAAGACATCGGTCGCAAGAAGCAAACCCGAACATTGGGTGCATCTATGTAACTGCTGGCCCTCGTGTTCTATAACTTCCAATGGATCCTTAGAAATTGGACATTGCATTTTAGACCTCCTTAAAAGCTTATAATAGAATGATAACTCGATAATAAGAAAAAATCAAGGGAAATCAGGAAAATTATTCTTATTCCTATTGAGGCCATAAAGGCTGTTCGTGCAGTCCACCCAACCATATTAAGCTGTTAAAACCTGATTTGGCATTTGGGTAAAAGCTTTTGATTTTACTGATCTCTTTTCTAGTCAGCCTATTATTCCCTATAACCAGGATCGCCAGCTTCCTGAGCTTTCCGATCTCTTCAGGAAGTGCTTTGAGTCGGTTATCCCTCAAGTTCAGATAATGCAGGTTCTTGAGTTCTCCTATCTCAAGCGGCAGCTTGGCTAATCTATTCATATTTAATGCTAAAACCTTCAGGTTCTCGAGGTCCTTGATCTTTTGAGGTAAGGTTTTAAGCTGATTGACCCCTAGGTTCAGCTTCTTAAGATTCTTGAGTTTTGTAATCCCCTCTGGTAAATGCTGTAGTTTATTATAACCTAGATCGAGAGACTCTAATTTCTTGAGATTCCATATCCCACGAGGAAGGCTTATCAGTTCATTATAACTTAAATTAAGGGATTTCAACTGGACAAGATTCCATAGGTCACCGGATAAGGATTGGATCTTATTCCTCTGCAGGTCAAGAATTATCAGGTTATGAAGGCTAACTATCTCTCTGGGAAGAGTTTTCAGTTGATTTCCCTTTAAGTATAACTCTTTCATGTTGTAGAGATCGCCAAACTCCCTGGGTAATGATGTGATCTGATTGCCGTCCAGGTAAAGCTTTTGGAGGAAGTAAAGGCGTCCGATTTCCTTGGGAAGGGTTTTTAGGTGACTCCCCTGTAAATTGAGAACCTGTAAGTTCTTAAGTTGGGCAATCTCTTTGGGTAGCTTTTTAAGAACCTGATAACTGAGTTTCAGCTTACGAACCATGAGAGGCTCTCTCAAAGCTTCGTCCAGATTCATATACTCTGTAGCGCCTTCTAATTCTTTTTCATTGAGTAATTTAGCCCGAGCGTAACTTAGACTCCATAAAATGAGAAGAATGAATAAAATGATAACCTGTTTCATAAGGTCTCCTAATCAGTCTATCAAAGTACAGTTAATGGGTTCATCAAACTGAAACTACCCCACAAACCTGCCCCTACAGGTTGTATAATCCATTCATCCCTTTCTCCCTTTAATCCGCACTCTGGGATCAACCACCGTATACAGTATGTCAGCCAGGAAATTAAAGAACAAAGTCAGCATAGCGATGAACAGAAAAGCCGCCATGGCCACATCCGTGTCGCTGCTCGTTGCTGAATCATAAAGAAGATGGCCCATCCCCTGTATCCCGAATACCTTCTCGGTTATGAGAGCTCCACTAAATAAAACGGGGATAGACAGGGCAAATATAGTGATGAATGGTATTAATATATTTCTCATAGCATGTTTAACGATCACCACATCCTCCGGAAGACCTTTGGCCCTTGCTGTACGTATATAATCCTGTTTAATCACCTCCAATAAGGTACCACGAATATATCTCACCCAATTGCCCGTGTCATAAAAGCTTAGAGTCAATACAGGTAGAACAAGATACTGTACTTGATCCAGCCAGTCATCATTTTCCGGTGTCCCCAAGCCTATAGGTGGGAAGAGATTTAAGTATTGAGCAAAGAATAATATGGCAAGTAACCCCAATACAAAGGTTGGAACAGAAAATCCGATGAAGGCCAAAAGGTTGACCGAGTAATCAAAGACAGAATATTGACGAATACCCGCTATAATACCGATTGGCACAGCGATAGCTAAAGTGAGGATCAATACGGGGATGGCCAGCTTCAGGGTTGTGATCAGTTTATCAGCGATCATTTCTTTCACAGGGATTTTATAAGTGATCGAATAGCCTAAGTCCCCCTGGATCACCCGTTTGAGCCAGAAAAAGTATTGGACTCGTGCTGGACGATCCAGGCCTCTCAGCTTGACAAGTCGATTCAGGTCGTCTTTTTTAATACCCGGATTTTCCATCTTCAGTCGGGTGGTGGCGTCCCCCGGCATGAGGTCTATCAGCATAAAAACGACAAACGAGAGGATGAATAAAACAATTATCATCTGTATCAAGCGGTTTAAAACAAATGGCATGACGACCTCGTATGAAGAAGGGTATACGGTATACGGTATACGGTGGATGGAAGAGGGATTTGTCGTGGGTTGTCACGTCCCCAAAACCGTAAACCGTCTACCGTAAACCTTTCACCGTCTTACTATAATCAACGTTTAAATGCCCACTGCTCACAGTTCCATGTGACAGGAGTATCTGTCCCCAAGGGCTTCCAGTTATCCACTTCAGGACGGGTAATGGAGACCTGTGTCCTGAAAAAAAGGGGAATCGCCGGCAGGTCTTGTATCCAAATATCCTGCTGCTCAATAAATAGCTTCTTTCGTTCTTTAGGGTCAGAAGTCTCCGGAATCAGCCTGTGAATGTTATCCACCCTGCGATTCTTGTATCCGGGAATATTATCCCCTTTATAGCCGTTTTTTTCAGAGGGTATGTTTTCAATGGTCCACATCTCTTCTCCATGGGATAGGGGTGAGAAAGACCACGCATACATGGCCAATTGAAACTTTCTTTGAGGTATGGTTGTCCCAAACAGGGCCATAGCACTTTGATTTTTACCGATGTCCAAATAGATACCAATAACCTTAAGATTCTCCTTAATGGCGACCTGAACACGCTCTCTTGCCTTATTCCCGGCCGTTGTGATGAGAGTGAGTCTTAGGGATTTGCCAGCCTTATTTACACGAATATTATCCTCATTAACCCTGTCCCAACCAGCCTGTTCTAAAAGACTAATAGCCTTTTTCGGGTCATAGGAATATCTATAGATACCCGGATGATAACCCGGATGCCGTGGAGGGAGCCAGCTATCCGCCTTTTTTAATTCATTACGAAAAAAGTTCTTTACAATCCCATCACGGTCAATAGCATGCATGAGAGCCTTTCTCACCCTTCGATCCTTGAGGATGGGATCGTCCATATTGATGTCCAAATGTTCCCAGGTGATCCCTTCCACCTTATGAACCTTGAACTTCTTTTTAGAACGGGATTCAAGGCCATAACGTTCATCGAAAGCAATGGCCTGATCAAAGCTCACGCCAACTGTCGTGATGGCATCTCCATGCTTTGACAGAAGAGATACCATCATGGAATTTGTGTCACCCACAAACTGGAACCATATACTATCCAATTTAGCTTTAGGACCCAATGCTTCAGGATAATTCTCGTTTCGTTTCAAGTAGATATAATTCCCTGGAACCCATTCCACTAAGCGAAAAGGGCCATTTCCTACAGGCTTTCTATTGAACTTTGTCTGATGAAATCTGGCGGGGTTCTTTTTATATTCCTTTTCCAGAATATGTTTTGGGAGCATGAGATGACGTTGATAGTAAAAGGCATAAGTTTCTTTCCATATGACAATAAGGCGTTGTGGATCATTGGGATCCTTTACCATAGAATAGATCCGCTTTTCCACATCCCGGCTTCTCGCCTGAACCTGATCATTCATAATCACTTTCCATGTAAAGATCACGTCATCCGGCCCCAGAGGGTGTCCATCCTCCCAGACCAAACCTTCTTTAAAGTCCCAGGTGACTCTCATCCAGTGTTTTGGTTTCCTGACAACCTTGTCCATAATGCGCATATAGTCTCTCAAAGGGGGGAAAACGTCATAATAAACTGAGTCATACACAGGTTTAGGCGGCTCAATAAGCTCTACACCGCCGTTTTCTATCGTAGGAATCCGTTTTACCAGTATGGGTATAGGTTTACCATTCCGGTCAATCTGAACCATTGGCTTGAAGATAGCTTCTTCGATCTGGGCGGCGGCAGACATGGATCCAAGGATAGGATTGAGGTCTTCAGGCTCCTGCTGGATAAGGATATGAAACTGATTTCTTGTGATCTTCTGTTTGTAAGAGGCTGCCAGCAGAATAATTGCCAGCACCCCTGCATAGATCATGACGATACCTATAATAACCTTTTTAACCACCCTATAAGTCCTTATGATATTTATTTCGTTTTTCTTTGGGCTAAAAACCCACCGACTTCCTTTCCGTTGATTTTATAGATTCCTACAATCCCTTTAAAGTCATTGCTATCAAGAAAATATCCCCTAAAATGATATTTATGGGGTCTAAGTAAGTTAACTTTTACACTAAAAGTCAGCTTTTTAGTTTCATGATCATAGTTGGCCCTGAAAGGAATAGAATGAAGGATCTCCCATGGACTGGGTTCTTTGGCTTGTGGGCCGATTGAGAAATCCAGTTTGATAATTCCCTTGATCCACCTGGTGGAAACCTTGTTGATTGTTATGGAATGGTGCTGCCAGCTGTCTGTATTCGGTAAATATAAAGTATATTTACCCTTCAGGAAACTATCCTGACCGCCAAACACAGAGAGGGTCAGTATCACCAGGAATATCAAATACAGGGAAATCTTCATGGTTCGACTCCTCATGATTCATCCTAAAAGTATTTGGAGCCGATGAATAAGTCAACTGATTTTTAAAAAAAGTGGAATAAAAGGAATGCTCAAAGGGTTTAATAGAATGACAAAAATCAATATATTTATGGAGGACTTCATGAAGCGGCTCAAACTCATTGTTTCACTCATCCTTATTACTTTGGTTGTAGGTACTTGCAGTGTTACAGATAAACAATCTCAACAACCTGACCCTAAAAAGCCAAGATCCAACAAAATCAATATCAGTACAGTGGAAGGGCAAATCGCTTACCTCATGAAAGCCCATCAGAGATTTCTAAACCAACAATTTCAATCTATGGAAAGGGATTTAGACCCTTTTGACCGGGACTTTTTTGTAAACATCAGCTTCATGAAGGACAGAACAACCAATAACTTCTTCAAGACCATTAAAGCTAATGTGGAAAAGGGGAACGTGCCAAGTGGGCTGATGCAAATCTCTTATACAAGTTACACATCGATTAATGGCAAGTATACGGGCGTCCATTACGAGTATAAAAGTGATGGGAAAAACGTCATTCTCATCAAAGCCACCAATAACAATGGTAATATCCTAAAAGCCATCTATAACTACAATACGAAAGGTAAACTCCTGGATGTGAAGGAATACAGGGGCGACACGGTGATCAGCAAAAAAGTCCATACCATTAAAATCTAACTCATATACAAGGCTGTCAACTTTTCTCTGACAGCCTGAAGCAAGGTTTATAAACCGGTGATTGTACACGCTTACTCAGACATTTTTGTTAAATACCTTTTCGGTTCAGCAGGTCATGAAGATCTTCTTTTGCGATTTATCAATGATGTCCTGGGTCACTCGGGATCAACACGAATTGCCTCTGTCGATATTCTAAACCCCTTTAACCTGCAAACCTTTCCTAAAGATAAACTCACCATTCTGGATGTTAAGGGAAAAGATAATAAGGGAAAAATCTATAACATTGAGATTCAGTCCAGCGGGGATGAAACCTATAAACACAGGGCTCTTTACTACTGGGCAAAGCTCTATAGCTCACAAATAAAGGAAGGGGAACATTACACAAAGCTTCACCCGGTGATTAGTATTAATTTGCTTCACTTCCACCTGATTAAAGAGCACAATGACTATTATAGTTGTTTTAGGCTCACAAAAAATGATGATCATGACTTGGTTTTAACCAATCATTTATCCATCTATTTTATAGAACTTCTTAATTTTACAAAGAAAATACCAAAAAACCTTAACTCTTTGGAAAAATGGTTATATTTTTTTAAGTATGAAGGTAAGGAGGATGAATTCATGAAAGTGATTATTAAGGACGATGAGATCCTTGAAAAGGCTGATCGTCTCTACAAACGATTCACACAGGATGAACAGCTTAAAGATATCTATGAGTCTATTGTGGAGGGCGAGAGGAAATATCTGACAGACCTTGAGTTGGCTGAGAGAAAAGGTATTGAGCAAGGTATTGAAAAAGGTATTGAAAAAGGTATTGAAAAAGGAAGGCATGAAATAGCTCAATTGATGCTTAAGCAGGGGCTTGAGATTGATTTGATTTCAAAAACCACTCAACTGACTGTTGAAGAAATAGAACAGCTCAAATGACACCTGTTAATCAATGAGTCTTATTACTGTAGGGCGATTAATCCCTATAGAAGGTGAAATCACCATGAAATGAATATTCCACGATCCTCATCTCTATTTATAAGAATATAGTGCTCCTTGTCCTGTAGAGCTTTTGCATAGAGTAATGCCATATCGCCTTTTAGATTGCGATTTACAATGAGACGTAAGGCTGTTTCAGGGAAGGCTGTCAGCATGGTATAGTCTGAATTGCTGTCCCCTGCAATAAATATGGGAGGGCGTGGGAGATGATTCTTTATGACAGTTACCTTCCCCGAACGATAATTGATGGGATACTCCAGAGTATCGATCACCTCATCTGTCAACCGATTATCTTTGATCTGAAGGCGGATTCCAAAGACATGATCATTAGGAACATCATATCCGTACTCTTCGGCAACCCCCTGAACGATCGCTTCTTGACTGGCTGTGACAACAAATATGTCGAAACCATTCTCTCTTAAAGTGTTCATGAGGTCAATCATAAGACGCTGGATACGGATCCCTTTTTTCCTTACATGATTGACACATCCGGCTTTCCCCATATCCGGACTGGTCAATGTAATTTCTTCTACATTATCCGTTAGTTCTTGTCTGAGAGTTTCTTTAGCCAGATTCTTCACTTCATCTTTTGTATGGTTTGCCAAAAAACGCACCACCCACGGGTAGGCGAATTTGGGGCCTAATCCTTCGCTATTGTAGAGTCCATCATAAATAAAAGGAAGTTTTACTATAAAATCTCTGTACTCAGCAGTCTTTTTAGCCTGTTCAAACTTCCCTCCATTGATTAAGGGCAAAAGGACAGCATAATCGGCCAGGAGGTCAGCCTTAAGATCTTTTAAGGATACACTTTGAGAGGCATAAGTAATTTCTGAATATCCATTCATCTGGTCAGAAAGCTTCAAGCTAAACTCATCGAAACTTAGCTTAAACCTCAAATGATAGGCCTGAAAACGGAATGTGGCTTCACCAATATCGTTAAAAATGCAGGTATCATCCCAGTCAAACACAGCTACAGGCTTTTTGTCTTTTTGATAGCCCGGGCTTTTACTGCCGTAAGTATTTATCAATTGGGTTAATGCAGTATTATTCATATCGCTTTGGGTTTATAGAAAACGGTTCACATAGACTCTTTAAAATCTTCAATAGGGTCATCGAAATCTTCGCTCATTTTGATCAACCCTTTTGCACTTCCAGCTTTACGTGGCATGTCGCTAGAGATATTATTCTTTTTTTTATACTTTGCCCACTCTTCCCGAAAGGTTCTTACCGGGCTGAACGAAGTGTTTTTTTCAACCATCATCACCTCCACCTATGTGAATTTAAACATCTTCTGATATAAAGGTCAACAATAATAATCGACTCCGTCCAAAAAGCAAACAGTATTTTAAACTCATCTAAGCCACTGTTTTCATCAAGTTATCGATTTTTTTTTAGCCTGCCTTTTAAAATAACCACTCATCAATACCGCTGAAAACACGGATAGTAAAGCTAATCCACTCAAGACCATGAAGACATTGGACCATCCGCCGGAACTGATGGATACATCCCCCACTGACCATGCCTCAGAAGAGATCGACAGGGTCCCAACGGCCCAAATTGCTATGGCTTCTCCTAAATAGCCCACGCCATCGATCATACCGGACGTACTAGCCGCACCCTTAGACCCAGCTATATCCAAAGTGAGGCATCCTGCACTCATTGAGTAGGGTCCCAAGAGGAAAAATCCGCTGAGGCCTAACAATGCAACAATGAGATTCTGATATTCCAGGCGGTATGGGACAATAAGGGATATAGCAATAAGTGTAATCACCAGTCCAACAAGCATCACCCACATCATCTTCGCTCGATTCCCGTTGGGAGCATATTTATCCGTATACCAACCCAATAAAACTGTCCCCAAAACGCCTAAGAAAGGGAATATGGCTGATTTAAGAATAGCGTTGGAATGATTCATCCCTATGTCACTCAGAAACTTGGGTGTCCAAAAGAAAAATACAGAGCGTAACGCTGTTGTAAGAAAGCTGAATAGCAATAAATGCAGAAAAATAGGTATCTTAAACAGGGTTTTAAGCATGGTAAAGATAGATACCTTCTTATCACCCATGGATTCAAAGTCTACTACTGGTTTTTTCCCTGATTCACTCTGGCCAAACCTGGTCCCTGGGATCACCGATTGAGGACTTTCTTTGGATAGGAAAAAGGATAAAATCCAGATAACTCCCAGTACTGCAGCAGGAAATATAAATAGTTTGTCCCAAACAGTCCCCAAGTCCCACTCGCCAACTATATAAATTACCAATCCGGCAAAGAGTGTAGCGATTACCCCACCAAACTGGTAATTCAGGCTGATCAGACCCATGATCGTCCCATTGCGTTCCGGCTCGTACCAGGCTCCAATTACTTTAATGATCCCTCCCCAGCCCATAGACAGGAAGTAGCGGACTAAACACCAGATAATAATGAACATAGTGAGTGTGGAAAACTGAACGAAGAGTATATTGAAGAAGATCGCCCCTGCCATCCCGATAAGGAAGATTCGACGCCCCCCTATTTTATCTCCCAGAGGGCCATTAATCAATTTTCCCACGGCATAGGCAATGCCAGAGTAAAGACCAATCAGTCCTAACTGGTCA
The DNA here is from genome assembly GCA_913053665.1 of uncultured Spirochaetia bacterium. Lineage (GTDB taxonomy): Bacteria > Spirochaetota > UBA6919 > UBA6919 > UBA6919 > CAJXGR01. The sequence continues at coordinate 369 of CAJXGR010000073.1, read as the reverse complement.
TTGGTGTATCCAAAGGTATCTTCAAGGATCGGAAGGGCGGCTGATAGATTCTTCCGACAAAGATAATAGCCGATGTAGCCAATCAACATCACCCAAAAGGTAGAGAGTCTCCAACGTGTGAGACGTTGCTGATCTGATAGGGGTTTCTCTGATGAAATCATTTTTTACCATGGATAATGTCGGCAATGATAAACCAATAAGTGACAGGTTTATCACTGCAGACAATTAACTATTTGGGTCATAGCCTCGAAAATATAAGATAAAATATGCGAAAATTAAAGAAATAACTTATCCTTCACAGGGCTATTTAATTCTTCTCTAACTCTTTATTTCTAACTAATGTGGCCAGACAGAATGTCTGGCCTATAC
>CAJXGR010000072.1 GCA_913053665.1 uncultured Spirochaetia bacterium | reverse complement strand
GGTCTCCAGCATGACATTCCCTTTCATCTGAATGCCCAAAATCTTTGTGATCAAAACATCCACCACACCTTTTAGATTCTCTTTTATGATCTGATCATATCTCGATTTCTTCATGGTTCAATCATACTCATATTTAATCGATCCGTCAAGATCACTCTTCAAAGGTAATTCGACAGCCAGATAAAAGCTTTTGATCCTTTCTTTCTACTTGTCACTCAACTCATCAAGTGATTGAGAACTTAAGTTAAGGATAATTCATTTCTCTAACAGGGACAAGTTGTAAGTTCATCAGTTATCAGCTTTTGGCGATAGACTAAACTTCAATGTCCTCAATTTCGACCTTCTGGAGAAGGTGACAGGCTGTTTGAACACATAACTCTTAATGTAGCATAGGCCCCTGCCGTTTTTCTGACAGAAGTATATATCCGCTTTCACCTGAATCACCCCTGTTTTACCATGAGATAAGGTTCTAATGGAAACTTTAGTCTTTGGCTTCTTAAGCCTTTTGCTGATTCCCTTTCCCTTAGATCGTTTCCATCCAACGGTTATGCTGGAGGGGGCCTCTTTATTGAGCCCATAGCCTTTCTCGAAGGATAAATCAAGCACAACGTCGATCTCAGCCCCTGCTGCAAGGACTCTTTTGGGCAGTGTCCTAACCATTAAGTCTGGGTGAGAAGAAGTATCGTTCTGGCTGCTAATCTTTAAGCCACTGTTGAAGACTAATTTGAGGGTTTTTAGTTTCATTGTCTTCAAGTTATAAACCCGTATCGCGTGATTATTGGTGTCGGAGATAAAGACCATTTGATCAGCAATACTCAAGCCTCCCGGCTCATAAAGTTGAGCCATCCGCCGACCCCCATCCTTAAAACCTGACTTGCCGTTACCCACAAGGGTTTCTATCCTCATGGACTTTAAGTGAATCACCTTCACCTTATGATTGTACGTATCCGCCACATAGAGTTTCTTGTTGTGATAAGCCACTCCGAGAGGGTGTTGGAGTAAAGCTTGACTGAATAAGCCATCCTGATCGCCAAACTTAAATAAGCCTTTGCCTATCAGGGTTTTTACCTTGCCTCCTCTATGAATACCGGCGGATCGAATGGCTGAGACTTCACTATCTGCAAAGTAAAGCTTATTACCATCGCTCGTTAAGCCGCTGGGTTGGGCTAACTGAGATTCCTTCAATTTGCCGTCTACTATATTCTCTGCCCCAGAACCGACTACAGCCTTCACGACTTGGCTTTGTATGTCCATTTCCCAGATCTGATGGGTTCCGGCCATGGCAATATAGAGTTTATCCTTGATGAAAGTAAGATCCCATGGGGAATTGAGTCCTTGACGCTGACCCTTACGCCCACCCTGACGGTCATGGACTTGCTTACCTGTACCAGCAATCGTTTTAACTGCTCTTGTATTTAAGTTCACCTCACGGATCATGTGATTCTCTGTGTCTGCAACATAAAAGATGTTACCATTAAGCGCCATGCCTTGTGGATGGTTGAACTGAGCTTCTTCAAAAGTCCCATTCCTATGTCCAACCTTACTATCACCGATTATGCCCTTCACATTCCCCTTGAAGTCAGTGATGAGAATACGATTATGATTACTATCCGAGATGAAAAGGAGTTTAAGTTCCTCGCTGGCCAATATTTTCCCTGGAAAGTAGAGATTCTCCGACTTGATTTTATCCTTCTCTAAAGTTAGGGCAATGGGTGAGTCATTGATTTTGTCCTTATGTTTTTCGATAATCCCTGCGATCGTCCGATCTAAAAGTTTCCGCTGGCCTTCACCGGAGACATAACCCACCACATAGCCCTCTGGATCAATAATGACAAGACTTGGCCAGGCGCGAACCCCATAGCTTTTCCAGATGGCAAAATCCGCATCGTTGACCACGGGATGTTCAATCTCATGGCGTAAAACAGCCTGTCGAATGTTCTTGATGTCCTTCTCATTATTGAACTTGGCTGAATGAACCCCTATAACCACGAGCTGATGGCCATATTTCTTCTCCAGGTACTTGAGATCCGGGATCACGTGGATGCAATTGATACAGCAGAAGGTCCAAAAGTCCAGCAGGACAACTTTACCCTTAAGACTCTTCAGAGTGAGGGGTTTCTTGACATTGAGCCATCCTTTTCCACCCACGAGTTCGGGGGCTTTAAACTTGCGGCCCTCATTGTTAGCCTCCTGTGAGCTTGTGTTAGAGCTGCATCCCACGGTGATGGTGAAGGCTAAAAGGAGGATCCAGCCTTTTATTAGAGAATGTAATTTATAATTCATTGTTTGCCTCATATACTTAATTGATATTAGTTGATTTACTAAACACCCATCTTAAAAAGATCATCCATTTTTATGGGAGCCACTCAGTCATCCAGACCTTTTCTAATGAAACAGGTGGATCATTATAAAGTCCCGTATCGCTCTGTTCTCATTGATCGTCAGCCTGGAAAACCTCACTTTTTTTATGGGTTTTAAAAATCCTGTTTTCTTTATTCTTCATTTTTGCTATCTTAAAAGGACAAATCATTCCATAGACTTGTATGGATCACAATTAGCAATATAAACAAAAGGAAGTCTAAAAGTACTATGAAAACACGAAATACCTTGTGGCTATCTATTAAAACCTCTCTCCTTGTCCTTGTGACACTGGTTTTTATAAGTCAATGTCAATCAGATAAGAAAAGTAACTCACCAAAAGACTCAACAAACAGGATCCTTCAGAAAGTAAGTAAAGAATCTTCCGGGATGACAGCTATCATAAAGACAAATAAAGGAACGATCAAGGTGGAATTAGCTACCAAAGAGGCTCCCAAGACATCGGCCAACTTCATAAGTTTAGCAAAACGAGGATTTTACGATGGATTAACTTTCCACAGAGTGGTGGCTAACTTTGTTATTCAGGGAGGTGATCCAAAAGGAGACGGTACTGGAGGGGCCAAAAAAGAGATTCCTCTTGAGATATTATGTGATGACGGTCGTATGATCCTTGGTAAGACAGCCCCAAAGGACTGCAAACCTGTGTTACAGCACTTAAAAGGTGCGATTGCCATGGCCAGAAGCCAGGATCCCAATAGTGCCAGCAGCCAATTTTATATTACCCTTAAAGATGTTAACTTTTTAGATAGAAATTATGCTGTTTTCGGTTATGTCGCGGAAGGTCAGAATGTGGTGGATAAAATCCGTGTGGGAGATACAATGAAGAGCATCACATTGACAAAGGCAAAATGACCCATCCTCTGCCATTTGCTGGCGGCTGTGTCGATTTGTCAATACTGTTTATAGGGGCAGGTTTGAAACCTACCCCTATAAACGATTGGTATAAACCATTATTCTGGACGCCTCTGTGATTCAAGAATGTCTTATCCATGAGAATCGTCATCTCAAAGGACGATTTTATATATTAACTCTCAAGGATAGCCAGATAGCCGAAAAGGCTCAACCCGGTCAGTTCCTCCATATTCAGGTGCAATCATCCATTCAGCCCCTATTGAGACGTCCATTCAGCATATATCGGCTTAGAGATTCCTTTGTAGATATACTCTACGAAGTCATTGGCGAGGGAACTCACATTCTATCCCTAAGAAGTAAAGGGGAATATATCAACTGCCACGGGCCTTTAGGGAACTGCTTTTCTGATGATCTATCGGGGAAACATCCTGTTCTGGTGGGGGGAGGCATAGGCATAGCCCCTCTTTTGTTCTTTGGAGAACGGCTTTTGGAAAAATCCCACACGATGGAACTCATTTTAGGCTATCGGAGTGAAGACGATGTCATTGGACTAGAAGACTTTAACCAGTCGGGTATGAATGTTGAGGTCACCACTAACGACGGGAGTTATGGGTACAAAGGATTTGTCACGGATCTTTTAAAGGATCAGCTTCATAAAGATCACAAGGTTTTCGCCTGTGGGCCAATCCCTATGCTCAAGGCAGTATCTGATCTCTGCTCTCAACATGAAGTTCCCTGCGATGTGTCCATCCATAACTTTATGGGATGTGGGTTTGGGGTCTGTTTGGGCTGTGTTTTCCCAAGCCATAAGGGTTATCAGAGGGTCTGTAAAGATGGGCCGGTGTTTAATGCCAGTCATTTAATCTTTTAGTCTATATTCAAATGTTTATCACTTGTCAACCCTGTAGAGACGCGATTAATCGCGTCTCTACAGGGTTGATTCCAATAGGGTTTGAAATGAATGGCAGGTTTGATCTATGCGTCCTACATGCTTAGAAGTGAATATCACGGCGATTAAAGAGAATCTCCAAAGGGTCAGAGAGCGAGTCAAGGGTAAGAGGATCTTTGCAGTGGTCAAGGCCGATGCCTATGGGATGGGGAGTCCTGCTGTGACAAAGGCTTTAATCGAAGAAGGTCTTAAGGATTTCGCTGTAGGCCCCCTGGAAGAGGCTGAGACCTTAAGGAATCACGGGGTCCGTGAGAATATTCTCATGCTTGCCCCATTTATGGACTCTGAAATCCCTGATCTGATCGATATTTCCGTAACACCCACCCTCATCGATTATCATAGAGCGAAGGCTCTCAATGACTTTGCCTATAAAAAGAATCTCAAAGTTCCCGTCCATGTCAAGGTGGATAGTGGTATGGGCCGCCTTGGCGTGGATATTAAGAATGCTTTTCCCTTCATCGAGAGACTTGTGGGCCTCCGAAATATAAAAATAGAAGGTATTTACTCCCATTTTCCCAGCGCCGATCTGCCCGATGAAGCCTTTACGCGACAGCAAATCGCCCAATTCAAGGAATTGCTGGAATGCTGTCAGCACCTCTCCTTATCACCTCTTACAAGCCATTTTGCCAATTCTGGGGCGATTATAGCCTTTCCGGAGAGTCACTTTGATGGTGTGAGACCGGGTATTATGCTCTACGGGGCTTATCCTTCCGCCTTTGTCCAGAGCCAGATACAGTTATCTAAAGTAGCGACCCTTAAAACCCGGATCCTTTCAATCAAAGAGATCCAGGCAGGGGATGGAGTGAGCTATGGCAGGACTTTTATAGCAAAGGCTAAAATGAAGATAGCAGTCTTACCCATAGGGTATGCGGATGGCCAGTCCACATTGCTGTCAAACAGGGGGATTGTGTCAGTCTGTGGCAGGAAAGTCCCGGTCATAGGGAGGGTGTGTATGGATTATACTATGATAGACGTGACAGGCCTTGATGAGATTGACATTGGAGAGGAAGTCATCCTTTTGGGTGATGGAATCACTGAAGAGGACATCTCCAGACGTACAGGCCTCATCCCTTATGAAGTCTTGACCAGCATCAGCAAGAGGGTCCCTCGAATTTACACCTATTAACTTATGAAAGACTTGATTATGCCAAACTGATTTTAAATTGTCCCGTTATAAAAACCTGTCACCCGTAGAGACGCATGGCCATGCGTCTCTAGGAGGCTGACAATTTATAAATCTTTTAGTATATGGAACATTTTTCTGGCTATTTCCGAATAATTCATTAAATTATTTGTCATTTTTCATAGATGAATTAAATTCATCTATGAAGGGTATTCTGTGAATTAATTGTAAAAATATGGATTGTACAGTGCAAAATATGCAATTGATAATCCAGGATAAGCTCTTACCGAGGGTAAGAGGGGAAGTAAAAATTGCAGAATATGCAAAACTAGGTATTCTATCATTCAAAAAGTATTGGCTCGTCCACTTGCCGATGGATCTTTTGACATAAAGTGGGGAATAAAAACGCTTCTTCATCTTTATGAGTAATGGATCGGTAAGTTTACCATGAATTCGGTCGATACTTAGTCAAGAGGATATTATAGATTCCAATTTTAAGGGATGGGAGACAAGATGTTTAAGATGATGGCCTTGAATAGTTGCTGAAAGACTGTCTCATATTAGATAGGATGAATTAAGGATTGATTTTTAAAAAAGAAGATTAAGTTGGCATGGTCATTGCATGTTAATGGGTGACTTTGATTTTTTAAGGAATTACATTTTGGAGGTCATTAAAATGTTTAAAGGAAAATTAAGATCATTATTGTTGGTGTTCATCATGGTTTTTGCCGTATCTTCTGTTCTCTTCACCTTTGATGAGGACTCAGAAGTTTCTATTGGTGTAAAACGGAATCTCGCAGTACATGGCTGTATATTAAGCCTGGTTCTACACGATGGATCCACCCAAAAGATTCGATTAAAAGAAAAGGATGTGGTCCAGTCGGGTCAACGGTTTTCAATTGCAGTGAACAGCAGTTCCGGAGGCTATATCTATGTCTTAAGTATTGATGCGGATAATATCCTCTATGCTATGTATCCTAATGAAAACATGCCTAGAAGAAGGTTTAGTCCAGGTTCTGGTCTAATGCTCCCTATATCCAAGGGTGAACAAACAGCTCTTTTTGAGTTTGACGAGAATACAGGTAAAGAAACCTACTATGTTTTTGTGAGCAAGGACCCAATGGATAATCTTGAAAAACTTATAAAAAGTATTCCTGAAGATGGGTTAGACTTGGCAGAAAATAAACAAACCATGAAGAAAATACTTAAGTATTACAGAAGAGGAAGTAAACGTTATATAAAGGGCAACAAAAGAAGTGAAAGAAAAGGTAATGTTGCCAAGAAGAAATACTATAAAGGCGATGATGTAAATACTTGGAAAGTATACTATAAAAAGTATTATGCCAAAAAATATGTATTTGATCATCAGTAAAATGAAAAAGATGAAACGTGATTGATATGGGTTCATCCCATATCATCATGCTCTTTTTTGCCTTAATTAGACACCCCCTTTTTCAGGGGTATTTTGTATTAGTGAGAAGCTCTGTGAGTGATTAGTAGAGGGTTTATTGGGATGTTTAAACTAAAGTACTTGCTATTCATCATTATTATGGCTTTTGCCGTATCCTCAGTACTCTACACATTTGATGAAGACTCAGAAGTTTCCATTGGTGTAAAACGTAAAAAGACTGTCTATGGCAGTGTGTTAAGCTTATTTCTGTATGATAAACCCTCCGGACGTTTTGCTAAACTAAATACTAATGATGTTGTGAAAACCGGTCAGCGATTTACAATCTCTGTAAAGAATAGTGGAAACGGTTATGTCTATGTTTTAAGCATCGACCCGGACAACACACTTTACGCCATCTTCCCTGATGAGGAATACTCTAAAAATAGCTTTAGAAAAAAGGTTGGACTGACTCTTCCTGTCTCTGATGAGGATGAGACAGCCTTCTATCAGTTTGATGATAATAAGGGTAAAGAAATCTATTACATTTTTGTGAGTCGAGATCCTATGAAACCCCTTGAGAAGCTCATGAGAAAGATCCCTGAAGATGGACTGGATTTATCTGAAGATACCAGGATCAGTAAAAAGCTTGGTAAGCTCTACAGGAGAGGGAAGAAAAATATTCTTTCCAGAAGACCCAGGAAGTTTAAGGATAACTCATCACCCTGGAATATTTTCTTTAGAAAATACTATGCCAAGAGGTATGTATTTGACCATCAATAAGTGATAATATAAACGTTCTCATTAATTCCATCCAACAAACACTCCCTTTAGTAGGGGGTCATTCAGACTAAATGAACAATAAAAGGACTTTAAACAAGTGGATATTCAGAACTTAAAACCCCTTGCCATTAAATTTACCATTTCTCTTGTCATTGTTATCAGTCTCACAACAGCTTACCAGTTTGGCGGGATGAGACGCGTTGAAAATCTAATGGCTGATGCTATTGTAACGACTCTCACAGATCCAGGGAAAGCCGGGAAAAAGGTGGTCTATGTCTTGACTAGCCAACGATCACTTAACGAAATGGATGACCCAAAAACATATAACATGGGTTACCCCTGGCGTAGAGCGATTTATGCCAAGTTAGTAAACTACCTGAACCTGGCTGGTGCAAAAGTCATTGCTTTTGATGCTTTTTATTCGGAAAGAACGGCCTATCGTCGCGATGATGACAATGATGATGAAATCTTCTCCAAGAGCCTTATGGAGAATAAGAATGTAATTATAGGTTTTGAGTTTGGCAGGACTCCCAGTGGATTTGAAGTGTTTATTAATAATGAATTTAATAAACAGATTAAGAAATTGTCAGCTTTATCCATCGACAAACTGCGTGATAAAGCAGTGGAATTCACAAAAAAGGGGAAAAAATACTTTATCAATCTGAATAAAGATTCTATCTATTTTCAAATGAAAAAAACGTTTAGAAAAATATACATGGATCTATACAAGAAAAGAAGTAAATCCTTGCATAATACAAAGTTCTCAATACCAGTCAAGATTGTAGATGACGATAATCGTCTTGAAATAAAGTATCAATCGAGACTACCCATTGATATGTATATGAAGACAGCAAATAGTATCGCTTCATTGAGCGCCCACTTTGATGATGACAATACAATTCGTCGTACATCATTGCTCACAAATTACTTTGGAAAGTATTATCCGTCTCTATCTATGGCCGCTCTAAAATTATATTTCCAGGTAGAGAACATGAAACTAAAGGGAAATAAACTCTATACAAAAGACAGGATTATTCCATTGGATCAGAATGGTTTTTTTAGACTCAAGTATTATGGTGACAACAATGTCTATGAGGATTATTATGACATTGATATTATCAAACTGTATGATAAAATCAATCATGCCTATAAAAGATATAAAACTTTAAAAGATGTCCCATTGATTCAGTATAAAGAGCTTTTTCAAGGCTCTGAAGGCATTGAAGGTTCTAAGGGAATTAAAGGCTCTGAAGTCATTAAAAAGATGTTAGGAGTATTAAAAATCAAGGCTCCAGAGGTTTATAAAAGTTTTCCAAAGAAGCTTGTGGAAAAAGTGGCCCCTGAAAAGTTTCGGGGCAAGATTATCCTTTATGGTGCCATTGCTGCAGCATTAAGGGATTTACGTCCCACACCATTTTTAAAAACGGAAGCAGGTGTTCATATTCACGCAACAGTTATAGATAACGTCTTAAACAATGATTACCTCATTGAAGTGAGAGAAAGCAGTACGAATATATTGCTTATCGTCATTCTAGGCTTTTTGACAGCTTATTTAGTCCATAGACTTTCCATACTCTGGGGAACTCTATCTACTGTCATATTACTTTTTCTACTCATTGGCTCTTCCATCGTCTTATACAAGTACAAAGTATTGGGTAATAGTGTTCTTTTTGATCCCGTGACGCCGACTATCTCTGTATTTCTCAACTTTATTGCTATTTTCGGGATCAACTTTTTTAAGGAAAGCAAACAGAAAAGATATATTGAGGGGGCCTTTGGACAGTATTTATCCCCCCATATCATTGAAATTATCAAGAACGACCCCAGCAAACTCGCTTTAGGAGGGCAGGAAAAGGAGATTACCGCCTTTTTCTCTGATATAGCGGGCTTTTCAACCATTTCAGAGCAACTGAAACCCCAAGAGTTGGTCCACTTATTGAACGAGTATTTAACGGATATGTGTAATATCATCGCAAAACACGATGGAACCGTTGACAAGTTTGAAGGAGACGCCATCATCAGCTTTTGGGGAGCTCCCCTGGAAGAGAAAAAACACGCTAAGTTAGCCTGCTACACAACCATCGAGATGCAGGAAAGACTTTTAGAATTAAACAAAAAGTGGAAGAGTGAGAAATGGCATTCTTTAATATATAACATGACAATGCGTATAGGACTGTGTTCAGGCCCAGCAGTCGTGGGAAATATGGGATCTGAGACCCGCATGGATTATACCATGATGGGTGATACTGTAAACCTGGCCGCTCGTCTGGAAGGGGCAAACAAGTTCTACGGAACCCATAGTATGATCTCCGACAGCACCTACGAACAGGCTAAGGATTACATTGACGTTAGAGAGTTGGATACAATACGTGTGGCCGGTAGACAGACTTCTGTAGTGGTGTATGAGCTTTTGTCCAAGAAGGATGAAACCTCTGGGGCAATGGCTGATGGCCTGAATGACTATTTTAAGGGCCTTGACTTGTATAAAAAGCGGGAGTTTTCGGAGGCGATCTCCAAGTTTAAAAAGGTTTTAAAGGGGATACCCGGAGATTCCCCCTCACAGACTTATATTGAACGATGTCGCGAGTTTATCGAGAACCCTCCTGATAAAGATTGGGATGGGATCTATAGATTCACTTCTAAATAATGATATAAGCCCAGGTCACTTCGATAGAAAGGTGAGCATCCATTGAGCAATGAGAGTGCTTTGTATTTCCTGATTCAATGAGGTGAGACCGGATGTTAACAGATCATTTCCCAGGATATTTGCCCTTCCTTCCATCAATGCTTGACAATATGGCTTGCTAAACTCTGGGTGACCCTGAAAAGTAAGTATGTGATTCCCCAATTGATAAGATGCATTGAGGCAGAAGTCACTGGAAGCCAGTAATTTTGCCCCTTCTGGAAGGCGTGTCACCTGATCCTGGTGGCTTACTAACATTGAGAACCTGTCCAGTCTGGGTTTCATCCAGTGGGTATGCTCAACGATTCGACTGGTAGAGGCACCAATCCCCCAACCCTTGGAGGACTTCTCAGTCACCCCCCCAAAGACCTGAGCGATCAACTGATGGCCAAAGCAGATGCCTAAAATGGGTTTTTTCTTCTGGTGCAAGATTTTAATATAGTCTTCCAGTTCACTGATCCAGGGGTCACCATCATAAACACTGGCGGCACTTCCTGTGATTAGATAAGCATCACAGTGATCCACATGATCTGGATAGACCCCCTGAACAACATTAAATACTTCATAGTCCAGGTTAGCATTGATCTGATCAAACAATTGGATGAACATGGCTGGATAACCCCCAAACTGATCGAGTAAAGGGGGGGGAGGCGAACCTGTCTGGAGAAACCCTAAGTTCAAAACGCCGCCTTATAGACCTTTAGAAGATCTCGCTCGGATACTGGAATCATATTGTCTTTGTGACACTCATCCTCAAAGGCTAACTGACTTAAATGAGGCAAATCGGTGTTCTGAACCCCATGTTTATGCAATCCAATATCAATATTGAAAGAGTTTATAAAGGTTTTCAAGGTATCCGATAAGCGGCTGGCTTTATAATCCGTTGATTGAAACAGGGCTTGAATTGTTTTTAGCTTGTCTCGCCGATCTTGATTGAGATGGGAGTTTTCTAAAAAAGCAAGGGAATCACTGAGGAGCAAAGCGTTAGCGAGGCCATGATGGATGTCATATTCGGCTGATAGGGGGTGAGCCATAGAATGTACCATGCCAAGACCCTTCTGAAAAGCTGTGGCACCCATGAGGGCGGCTAATTGCATCTTCCCTCTGGCTTCTAACCTAGTCCCATCAGTGTAGGCGATGGCCAGGTTTGCAATGATCAGCCGAAGGGCTTCGAGGGCGATTCGTGCGGCGAGTGCGGTAACTTTACGTTGGTCCGCAACGGGACGTGCATGAAGTGCACGACCTGCGGCGCGACCAGCGGCTGCTCCTGAGAGCAC
>CAJXGR010000071.1 GCA_913053665.1 uncultured Spirochaetia bacterium | reverse complement strand
CCAGGATTAATTATTCAAAGGCAAACTTTAATAACGATTTAAACATGGTTAATAGCTCAATGATATTAATAACAAAGGATACTGAAAGCAACATTATTGCTCATGTAGAAATGCATTTCGACAGTGTTGGAAATATTATCCAGTCAAATTCAAAACAATTTAATGCAAAGGGACAAACCACTGGCCAAGCAAGAGTCGATAATAAGGATGTACTATTTGGTTATAAAAGCAAGGCCAAAAAAGGTACTTCTCACATAACAAGCATCACTGAAGATGGGCAAGTAGTCAAAACACATAAAGTTTGCAATGATACACGTTGTGGCAGTGAAAAATTGCCCGTCAATGAAGACATTAGTGCAATTGTCGCAGCGAATCCAATAGTGTTTTTTCATGATGGTCAAAGTTGACTTTCAGGTCGGTCTGGCTTTTTATTTTGGAAATCACATGGGCTGTATAATAGCCCCTTAGAGATTTGTACTGATCAATCGTTGCGATTCCTGTCATCACGGCATTCTTTACTGTATTCTTTTTTGTGGTGTAGGCAATAAAAAAGGTGAGGGCTACGATTCCAACAAGAAAAACTAGAACTAAAGGAAGTATTAATTTACGTAAAATACTGGCTTTTTTGAACATCCGTCGACTCCTGAATGGGTTTTGAATCTTTTGACTTTGATTAGAGACTGAAATGAAGGATTTACACAGCCTACAATGATAAAATATAATAATGTTTATTAAATATTGGCAGACAATTTTTATACGAATGATCTTATCCCACAAAGTGTTATTAGTTTAGATACCAAGTGACAGAAAATGAATATCACTGAACCAGGGGTCTGGAAATGTTTACGTACATACTGATGATGATACCCGCTGTATTGATCACCCTTTGGGCTTCTTATAGGGTGAAGGCGAGTTTTAAGAAGTATTCTAAAGTACCCTCGGCCAATGGCTTCACCGGTTTTCAGGCGGCCCGTGAAATACTGGATCGCAACGGACTTCAGCGAATCCGAATAGAAAAGACCAAGAGTTTTTTAGGCGATCACTTCGACTCGGGAGCTGGCGTATTAAGGCTTTCACCGGATGTCTATCGCATTAACTCTTTGTCATCCATTGGTGTTGCGGCCCATGAAGCTGGACACGCCTTACAGCAGGCTAAAAACTACAGTCCTCTGGCATTAAGACAAGCCTTGGTGCCGATTACCCAATTCTCTTCCACGATATTCAATGTCCTGATCTTTGCCGGTGTCATTGCCGCCTGGCTTTTCAGCTTTGTGGGACTGATTAAAATAGCTATCCTCTTTTTAGGAGTCACAGTCATTTTCTCCATCATCACCCTTCCAGTCGAATTCAACGCCTCAAGCCGTGCCAGAAAGCTTCTTGTGGCCTATGGGATCGTGACTCGAAAGGAGGATACTCATATAGCCACCGTATTAAATGCGGCTGCGTTGACCTATGTGGCTGCCGCTGCCAGTGCTATCATCACACTACTCTACTATGTATTCGCCTTTTTGGATGATTGATACAGGCCCTATGAATCATAAAACCAGGTATCAAACAGTCTTATTTGATGTGGGGGGGACTCTGATATTCCCTGACCCCTCTGTGGGACATATTTATGCAAAGGAAGCCGAGAGTTTTGGCATCCAGTTGAGTGTTCAGGAAGCACAGGGCAGTTTCTTTAAAGCCTGGGCGAAAGTCAAGAATGACTGGGCATCGAGGCTCCATTACGGTAGAAATGATGGTGAATCCCGAATGTTTTGGAAGGCTATCGTATACGAAACCTTTGCTCCCTATTCTAATGGGCTGGACATGGATCCTCTCTTTCAACACCTCTATACGCACTTTGGCAGGCCGAATACCTGGTCTCTTTATTCGGATGTCCTTAAGACCCTCTCTCAACTGAAATCCATGGGCTATACTCTTGGGATCCTCTCTAACTGGGACAATCGTCTCCCCCCTATTCTGGAGGGTCTTGGTATAAGTGATTATTTCGACCATTCCTTTATATCCTTCGCCGTGGGCATCGAGAAGCCCGATATAGCAATCTTTAAACACGTCCTAAATAGGCTTTCCAGTTCTCATGAGTCCGTACTCTATATCGGAAACGATTACCAGGATGACTACATTCCAGCACAAAGCCTTGGGATCAATACTCTACTCATCGATCGTGGGGATCCTGTGGAATCGGAAGGCCCTGCTTCCAGCATTTCGTCTTTAGATGGCGTATTTCAGTATTTAGCATAAACAAATATTTTGATTTGAACCCATCAGGTAAGGTCTATCCATTGATTAATCCGCCAAACCTATTATATTTAGTCTCGTGAGTAAGAAATGATGTCATTTGCAAGCCTCGAGTCCAAATGGATGAACCTAGCGGGCCGTTGTTAGAGAAAAGATTCTAGGGAGACTACTTTTGAAAAAACCAATGAGATTCATTATATCCATGATTATATGGCTTGTTATCCTTACTGGATCATGGAATGGGGCTTATGCAGACGATGAAGTGGCCTCCTGGTTTATTGAACTGGGTTTGGGCTATTCCATACCCTCCTATGGGCCAGATTCCTTTCAGACGTCCTGGGATAGGGATATTAGCATATCAGACACTCATATCCCTATAGCCCTCGACTTCGCCATTTACGCAACGATTAACGACAAACTTCTACTGGGTGTCACGTTATACGGCACGGTGGACTATATTGAACTGAATGGATCGACGGAACAGATCAACACCTATCTTTTAGGGCTTGTGACTCAGTATTATCTAACGGACCATGTGACTAAAGGGTTATTTATTAAAACTGCTTTAGGGCTTGGGTTTGGGAAGTTTTCAGCTCTTGTGTCTGGATCATCGAGCTCCCTAAACTTTGATTCGGGGCTTGCTGGACTGATCGGTCTGGGTTATGCATTTCCGTTAGGCATGGGTCACACGGCTTTTACTCCCGGGATTGACTTTTACTTTAACACGCTTTCCACTTCCTCAGGTTCTTTCACTGGAGTCTATGGAATTAACTTTATGCTGAACTTTTTGTTATAGGCCCTCTTTTAAAGAGATTTCTAAATTATTTGTATAAAACCATCGACAACCTCCAGGATTTCGTGTATATTTCCTATTGATGATTTCTTGTGTCTCTTAATATATTTAAAGGATTTCATCAAGACAAATCAAGAGAGAACATTATGCCATTAAATAGCGCTATTTTAAGGAAAATAATACTACCCATATTGATACTCATCACGATAAGTATCGCCGGACTGATCTACTATACGATCTATTGGGGCGAGGGAATCAATGGTCTGAACAGCCTCCCGATACGAGACTTTTGGCTCATTGCCTTGATCTACTTAATTCCTCTAATTCCATTATTTTATCTGATTAAATATAATATTATCAACATTATCAAATACTTTAGCCTTGATTCGTCAGACTCTCCAAGCCGTAAGCCCCCTCCCAAGTCTTTTACCATCTCCATTCAGGATATCGAAGACGTAAGCCAGGTCTTTGCCCATAGGATGGGTAATTTACAGGAATCCTGTGTCAAGCTTAAATCCTCCAATGATTTTGCTGGTCTCATCAGCTCTAAACTCTTCTCTCATTCTGAGACAACAGCTACCGTCATTGATAATATTGTGGGGATCGCTGGTCAGATCAAAAATATGACACAGGAATTGGGTGAGATCATAGAAAATAATGCCGCCGCCACCTCAGAGATGTCTGGGAGCCTCGAAAATCTAAGCACTACCATTGAATTACAGATCCAATCGGTCAGTGAGACCACATCTTTCGTGAAAGCTATAACAGATCGCTTGAATGAGATTGCCCAAATCGCCAGAGACAGTCGTCTATCCATTGCCAGTATGTTAGAAAAAATCAATCTGGTAAAAGAGCAAATCATCAGCAACACTCAGCATACAACAGACATTAAGAACAAGTCCAGTAGGATGCTTGAAATCGTGGAAGTCATCAGCCATATATCCGATAAGACCAATCTCCTGGCGATGAATGCATCCATTGAAGCGGCTCATGCAGGACATCATGGTAGCGGCTTTAAGGTGGTGGCAAGTGAAATTAAAAAACTGGCCGAACAAAGTAATACCAACTCAAAACAAATCACAGAACACATCAAGGAAAATCTGTTTCAGATTGATGAATCCGCTAATCAAAGTCAAGAGACATTAGATGAATTTATTGAAGTGATTAAAGAGATCGAAAACACAGCTCATAATATGGTCACCATTATTAATATGCTGGAAGAACTGTCTGTAAGCAACTCTAAAACTTTAGAAGGTCTTAAGCAGTTGGTCCATGTTTCTGATGAGGTTAAAAGTTCCAGCCTGGAAATGAATCAATCCCGATTGGTGGTTATAGAGCAACTTTCAGAGCTTGTCGGCCTTGAGACAAGCGCCGAAGAAGCCGCCGAACAGATTGTCCATGAAATTAATCAAATCCCTGAAGAGATGGAAAATATCCTTTTTCTGGTGGTTAAAAATAAGGAAAGTCTTGAAGAAAACAACTTTCATCTTAAAAAGTTCAATATAGAAAATGGTCAGGTGATATTTAAAAAGCCCAAATTATACTAACTTCTTCATAAATCCATCCTATTAAATAATATAATGATATTTATTCACCCATAATGAATATATAAGTGTTTAAATAGATAGAACCCTTGATCAGTCCCATGGAACTGAGGCAAAGGTGGTTTTAACATTTGTCAGATAGTTTTTTTTATAAAAACTATCAATAAAACATGTACATTTGAAAGATTTTTTAAGGAACCCTGTAAATGGAGTTAACAGATTTAGATTTTGTTAAACAAAAAAGGGGGAACGATGAAAGACAAACACATCATTTCATTAAGAAATGTCATTAAGACAAACAAAGCTCTTGCCGAGTCGTGCAGCTGGACTGAAGAGGAAAAAGACAAATTAGACAAGATAAAAACCCAAACAGGGAAAAGAAAGAATACTTTAATCCCTGTGTTTTAACGACTTATTGAACCAAATACTCACGGATGAGTCTTTGGTCCTACATTCTACCCTATCATCATTCTGTCCTAACTTTGATCTCATAATAATGCTTTAATATGTCCTGGTTCATAGACTGGAAGTCTGCTTCAGTGATTTCACCCATATCCTTAGCCCCTTCCTTTGGACTCTCTAATAGATCCTTTAGCTTATGGAGCGTGTCTTCAGGAATTGTTTCCGTCCCACTCATAAGAAGATTGATTTCACTCATATTCAGACCATACTGTTCCCGAACAGCATCCATTGAAAGGTTACGTTCTTTAATCCGCTTCAGGAACTGATCCCTACTTCCCGTTTGAGGTTTACCAGTAAGGGATAAATCATTGCTCCCCTCATGAAACAATGAATAGACCGTCGTGAGAAGGCGATCCAATTCGTCATCCCCTGTTGTGACAGACTTTCGCTTGGTGATTGAAGCCGAAGTCTCATCCAAAGCCTCGATAAATTGCATTACGTCATCTTTTTCAATGTACATCTCGCCTCCATGTCGAAATAATAGTTCACGTTGTTTTAACAAAGTTAAAAGTTCAAATATCCCCTTCCTTAAAAGAAGCTGGACTTTTTCTTCTGATAGATTAAGCTTCCTGGCGATCTCAGGACGATCTAATTTAGAAAAGACAAATAGATCCAGGGATTCACGGACCTTCCTATCATCAATCTCTTTTAGAGTCTCCGGTTTAAGGGCAAAGGACTCCTCCCTGGCATATATGAAGATTTCATCCAAACTACAAGGTATCAAGTCTTTAGCATCTTTTGCCTTTTCCCTGAGTTCTAGTGTTCCCCTATAAAGCCAGGTGGAATAGGAAGATTGACTGCAATCCAACAAGTCGCTGATCTCCTCAGCTGATAGCTTAAGGGGTAGGCAAAGTTTTAGTATGATGGCATTTCGGTGATTTTCATTTTCCATGGAGAAAAGAATCTCTCTAAAGAACTCCTTGATCTCCCCTTTCACCAAGGAAACAAACCTCCGTTGCTCCGCAGATTCATCCACCAGCTTACTTGTTTTGTAATGATCATGGGGTAAGGCCTCATCCAGTGAGAACTCCTGAAGATCACTTCTCCGTTTCTGCTTTTTATAAAAAGAAAAAAAACGAAATAAAAGGATATGCCTGAGATAATTAATAAACTTACGTTGTTTTTGTAGGTCGTAGCTCTTGATTGATCGTTCAAAGTCATTGACGAAGTAGTCCTGCAGGAGGTCTTCAGCGTCATCCAAACTTAGATGCTTACCCATCAGAAACTTTAAGAGTTCCCTATGACAACGAGTAAACAAAGACTCAAAGGCCTCTTGAGATTCTGTCTCCTGATAGATGCCTACAAGTTCTTCGTGTGAGAGTTGATCGAGTTGCAATTTAGACATACTTTTATATACCTTGAAATGAACTACATAAATTAGTGAGAGAATATTTCATAAAAATAGCAAAAACTTCTCTAAGTATCTTTTTTATTCACTTTTAGTGAAGGCTATCTCATTATATCCTGCATTTTATGTCAATAGTTCCCTCTGATAAAGGTGATGGAGATATATATAGTTTTCAACCTGTTCTGGAACAAGGTATTTGATGGACTTACCCTCCATAACCCTTTCTCTAACAAGAGTTGAAGTGACGTAAAAGGGTACGGTCTCAACGGATTGGATAAAGGGATAGTCCGGTAAATAGTTTTCGGCAAGATCGCCTTCCCGACTCACTACAACGATTTGGGCCAATGTGATCAGTTCCTGATAGCCCTTCCACTTGTAGATGTCCTTAATTAAGTCTCCTCCAATGATTAGGTAGACCTTATCCTCAATATCCCTGTCTCTCATTGTTTGGTGGATAGTATCAATGGTATATGAGATTCCTCCCCTCTCAATCTCCGTTCTGGAGGCTTTAAAATAGGGGTTGTCCTCAACAGCCAATTGAACCATATTAAACCGATCCTCATCACTTGTATCGGATGCAAGATCCTTGTGTGGAGGGATTTTGGCAGGTATGAAGTCAATCTGATCCAGCTTTAGATGATCCCGAACATGTTCAGCAATGAGAAGATGCCCTGTGTGGATGGGGTTAAAGCTTCCCCCAAGAATGCCTAATTTCATCCTATCCTCCGCTCAGTCGCGTATTTGACCTTCTCCCATGATGATGAACTTCTTGGTGGTGAGTTCCTTAAGGCCCATGGGTCCGCGTGCGTGAAGTTTATTGGTGCTGATTCCAATCTCTGCCCCCATCCCAAAGGCCTGGCCGTCTGTAAAGCGAGTTGAGGCATTGACATAAACAGCCGATGAGTCTACTTCGTTTAAGAAACGTTTGGCCAGCCGATAGCTCTCAGTGACGATGGCGTCTGAGTGATGTGAGCCATAGTTCTCTATGAAGTTAACGGCTTCTTCAAAGGATGAAACAATCTTGATGGATAATATTGTATCTAAATATTCGGTGAAATAGTCTTCTTCACTAACTCCTTTTACTTGATCATGGGCAGAACGGCTCTTTGTACAACCTCGTAGCTCAACACCCTTATTGATTAAAGCATCGAATAGATCTCTAATGTGGGGATAGCTCTCATGGAGGATTAGATTCTCAATGCTGTTGCAAACTCCGGGTCGTTGGACTTTCGCGTTGATGGCAATTCCCTCAGCCATATCTTTAACAGCATCTTTGTGAACATACAGATTACAAACTCCTTTATCATGCTTGATCACAGGGATATGGGAGTTTTCAACCACTGTATTGATCAGCCCTTCCCCACCTCGCGGGATGATTAAATCAATATAGTCCTTCATTTTAAGGATTTCCATGACAGCCAAACGATCCGTTGTATCGATCAGCTGGATAGCCCCTTCAGGGAGGTGATGTTCCTTTAAGGCCTGTTTTAATAGTTGGACTAAAGAGCGATTTGAATGGATACTCTCGCTTCCACCTCGCAGGATAGTGACATTGGAGGTTTTTAAACACAAGGAACTTGCTTCAGTGGTGACATTCGGTCGCGACTCATAAATAATACCAATCACGCCAATGGGAACCCTCATCTGACCAATATCCAGGCCGTTAGGTCTTCTGGATTGATGGGTCACTTCAAAGACCGGGTCGGGAAGGCCACTCACCTCTTTGAGGCTTGTACAGATATTGTCTATTCGTTTAATATCCAGTTTCAATCGGTCAATCATTGCTTTTGAGAGACCTTTTTCCTCACCCACCCGGAGATCCTTTTGGTTCTCTTCCATGATCCAGTCCCTATGTTCATGGATAAGCCGAGCCATGCTCAGGAGTGTGTCGTTTTTGTCTTTTGTGGACAGGTTGGAGACAAGTCGCTTAGCTTCTTTAGCCTTTTGACAGATGTCCAATACATATTCTTTAATGTTCATCTTTCTCTCACTCTATAATCCAACCTGAAGTCATCATTTATCCTTTAGGCTTGACAAGTTTAGATTCAACGATAGAGATGGCATAGCGGTTCATGTTGAAGTATTTTTTAGCCACCCTTTGTATATCTTCACGGCTTACTTTCTTGATTTCCTCGATGAGTCTTAATTGATAGTTATATCCTAATTTGACTTGCTCGTAGCGAGCGGAAAGACCTGCTTGGCCGCTTAGTGTCTCTAACTGCTTAATAATTCGTCCAATAGCACTGTTTTTCGCGATTTCCAACTCTCTATTGGTGATAAGTTCTTCTTTAACTTTAGTTATATTCTCAAATAAGCCTTTAATCGCCTCTTTTTTCTTTGCCGGCTCTGTTCCAATATAGAACAGGAAAAGGCCAATGTCTTCTTTTCCCTGGTAGACACCGCCTGTGGCATAAGCCAAGGTCCGTTTGCTTCGTAAATCCAGGAACAAGCGACTCCCTATCCCTGAAAAGACGTGGGTCAGTACCATTAAGGGATATTTATCTTTGTTATAGTAGTTTGGTCCATCAAAGAGGATCTTGATAATAGATTGCCGCTGATTCTCCTTATTATAGTAGGTCTCCTGGACAATGTTGTGGAGAGGAGGGACATTCTGGACTGTGGGTAGTTTGGCTTTTCGTTTGTTGAATCGAGAGTTTCGTTTGATCAGGCGTAGGACCTGTCTTTTATTAAAGTCTCCAAATATGGCCAGTACCATGTTGTTAGGTGCCATCATTTGTTGATAAGCTTTTGACAAGTCTCTTGAGGATATTTTACTTATACTATCCTTTGTCCCAATACCATTAAAGGCATAGGAATATCCCTTATACCGGATCCGCCTAAGATGATATCGACTAGCACTCCAAATCTGGTCGTCCCTTTGCTTAACAGCGGATAGAATATCTTTCTTCACTTTGCTAATCTCTCTTTTGGGGAAGTTAGCGTTGGATAAGACGTCCAGTAAAAGTTTAAAGCCTCCAGGGAAGTTCTCCTTAAGGAATGAGCCTCTAATTGTAAAAAGATTGGAATCACTGGCTGCGTAGAGGGTTCCTCCACTGTTTTCGATGAGTTCAGCGATCTTGCGGGAGGATTTAGTTCTCGTTCCCTTTAAAAGAGTATCCGATAGGAAGTTATAGATTCCCTGATTCCCTTCATTCTCGTATCTATAGCCCCCCTTCAAGCTTGCGTGAATGGCTACTAACGGCACTGAGTCGTCTTTTTTCAGGAGGAGGGTGAGACCATTTTTAAGGACTATTTTTTCGATCTCTCCCTTAGCCTTCTTGACGAGGGCTTTTGCAGGAACCAGCTTTTCATGATCCTTTTCTGGAACAAGGATCATCATATTGAGAGTGTGATGAGTCAGATAGGTTTTAGCCACTCGCCGAATATCCTTTGCTGTCACGTGACGCACCTTTTCCAGGTAGTATTGATCATAATGAATATTGCCGATAAACTCCCCGTAAGCCAGGCTTCTGGCATAGCCCCCCAGGGTTTGGAGCTGACGAACAGCGCCCACACGGGTTTTTTGTTTTGCCCGTTTCAGCTCTTTTCTTGTCACCCCTTTGCGTTTGATTCTTTCTATCTCCTCTAATACAATTCGACTTGTCTTATCCAGGTTTTTATGATCCAATTCAAAGCCAATCTCAAAGAGACCCATATCCTTAGGGGTCCAGGAAGAGGCTGACACCGATTGGACCAGCTGCTCCCGATCTTTAAGCCTCCGATAAAGACGGGACGTCTTACCCTGTCCAAGAATAAGAGCCAGAACATCCAGAGGGGCCACATCACTGGATAGTGCGTCTACAGTAGGATAACCCATAATGACTTTAGTCGTATTGATCTTGAAGGTTTTAACTACCTTACGCATTGATAGTTGTTTAGGCTCTTTTGGAATGTAAATGAGTGGAAGTTTTTTCCTTTTAAAGCCCTTAAACGCCTTTCTGACATGCTTTTCAAGGGCAGAGGTCTTGAAATCCCCAACAAGCACAAGGATCATGTTGTTGGGAGAGTACATAGTCGCGTAATATTCCAGCATATCCTTTTTGGTGAGAGATTTAAAGAGATGGCGGTACCCGATCACAGGGTACTTATAAGGATGAGTTGTATAGACCATTTGAGCGAATTGCTGCCAGAGATACCGATCAGGACTATCTTCCCCCATATTGATTTCGTTGAGAATGACATCGATTTCCTTCTGGCTTTCCTCTTCATCAAAGATAGAGTTCTGGACCATGTCTGAAAGGGCATCGATTCCGTCATAAATAAACTCACTGCGGATGGTACTGAGATAGACAGTTCGATCGTATGTGGTGTAAGCGTTGGCATCGGATCCGCCCATCCTCCTGATGTCGTTATAGTACTGTTCGGTCTTTCTGTGAGTTGTCCTTTTCCCCAGCATATGCTCAAAGTAGTGGGACAGGCCAGCCCCCATGTATTTGCCTTCCGTGACTGACCCTGCTTTCACCCATATTTGCATGGCCACCATGGGAATATCATGTTTTTCCTTTAGAATAACTACCAATCCATTGTCCAGTACAATTCTTTTGAGGCTTGGATCGTCCTTAATCTTTGGAAAAGCCTGGATGGAAAAGCTAACGATTAATAATATAGCAGCAATAACTTGTTTCATACACCCTCACAATGGTTTAATAGTTCTATTGATCCTTCTGGTTTTGCCAGATAATGTTTATTTCCTCAGGAAATTGATTCTTTAAATCCTGAAATCCTGTTATCATAGTCATCATCAAGAGGTTCACACCTTCTAAAGCACCTTGAGATAAGGATTTTGGCAAAACACACTCAAGATAACCCTCTTCCTTTCTAACTTTAAGGTGAAGCTTTAAAACGGATTCCATACCCAGAAGAATACTTTGCGTCAACGTTGAAACACCCGCACAAAGTATATTGTTCCCTTTTTTTCCCAAGGTGGAATGGCCTTCCACAGTGAATGAGATAAACATGTGTTCATTGTCATGGACGGATAGCTGGATCATTCATTGGCCTTCCCCTTGACATCGCCTCAAGGTTTTAGTATTTTTCCTTCCCAGGGTAGAACACAGATATTATTGGCTGAACGAAGCGATACGGGATTTTATGTCCTTTCTTTTTATATATACTGAAACGTTTATAAAATACCCGTTTAGTATACCAAAACCTTTTAAATCACTACCCTGTAGAGACGCGATTAAGAGTCTGTCGCGTTAGTCTTTTTCACCCAATTGTGAAAACACTAACTTGCTATTTAGCATCACGTTG
>CAJXGR010000070.1 GCA_913053665.1 uncultured Spirochaetia bacterium | reverse complement strand
GAGAATTGACTTTTTTGCAACCGTTCTATCTCCTTGTGTATTCCTTCTTTATCTTCCCAAAGAATCATGTGTTGATAGTATAGCAAATCTTATACGCTCCTTCATTAGTGGTATTTATATGTTTTTGATAATATATTTAATGTTTTGATATATTTTATATGGCGATTAGTAGTTATAATATATTATATCGTCGTTGAACATAAAAAGAATTATATAAACAGACATAATGAACATTTTCAAGAAAATACTACTAATCTCCCGTCCAAGGATATGGATATATACAATCGGAATGTTTTGGATTGGCGTTACAATTGGAACACATGACCCACT
Organism: uncultured Spirochaetia bacterium; assembly: GCA_913053665.1. Lineage (GTDB taxonomy): Bacteria > Spirochaetota > UBA6919 > UBA6919 > UBA6919 > CAJXGR01. The sequence continues at coordinate 11,408 of CAJXGR010000070.1, read as the reverse complement.
AGCTATCTTTAAAGGATTTTTTCTTCCACTTTCTCTCTATTTAACACTACCAATCAATATTTTCATATACGCCATTAATGATGTATTTGATGTTGAAACGGATAAATATAACCCCAAAAAAGATGGTTTTGAATTTGCAGCGCAAAAAAAAGACAAGCTCTTCCTTTTATATCTTGCAGTAGTGTTCTTATTACCACTTCCTTTTATCATTATTCATATGCCTACTAAAGTATGGATTCTAGTATCCATATGGTTATTTCTTGTCGTGTCGTATAATTTTCCACCTCTTAGGTGGAAGGCAGTTCCAATACTTGATCTGTTGTTTGCATTCAATTTCCCGATATGGGCGATGATAGGTTATTTATTATCAACTGGGCAATTACCTCAATTATTTTTTATATACATTGGTGTCATATTTTCAATTATCATGCACTTATATACATCAAGTTTGGATATAGATTATGATAAGAAAACAAATATACACACAACAGCAACATTATTTAATACCCTGCATAACAATCTATTAATTTGTTTTATATTATCAGTTTTGACTAGTGTATTTCTTTTTGTTGCAGGAGTATATATTGTTTCTATTTGGTTCCTCATGTACGGCGTGTTCTTTTTTATTAATATGATATTTGAAAGATATTTTTTGTCCAAACTGCTCATCAGTAAGCAACTCCAGTGAAAAAGAGTCATTTATTTTCCAAAACACAGATGGGAATGGCAATACCAATACAAAGTCTTTAGACCGATACATGTATAATGCTATGGGAAGAGGCATCACAGGAACTCCCGGAATCTGGATACGTGAGTTAAAAAACACCCCTAGAAATAGGCTATGACGAGGATTATTCAGAACATTATAGGTCGCCAAACCTCCATAGATAAGCTCATCACCGCTGTGAAAGGGTTTATCGCTTGTGGAGCCAATGGAACCGTTGATCAGTACTTTTCTGCTCTTGACCCCAAAGGTATAATTTACTGAGTAGACATTCTTTGGAAAATAACCATTGACATCCACATCTGTCCTTCTGTGCCAACCAGCTAAAGAACTGGTAAACGCTGCATTCCATGCTTCAAACAGGGTAAAACTAGCGGACAGACCATATTTATTGCTATCAAAACCATCGATGGGCAGGTGATCAAAAAAACGCCTCCACCTTATGCTTAGGCCTTTTATGGGGCTTTCCATTTGGTGGACCCTTTTCTTGCCCATGAGATAGATTTACATTTATGAATAATAGAAGGTAAACGTATATCAGCAAGGATTTTAGAGGTATCTTTTGCCCTGGTTTTATCGGATACTTGAATAACTTGTGTCTCATAATATTTTCCTTTATATACCATACTGATTATGAATTGTCCGGTTATAAAACCTGCACCCCGTAGAGACACGATTAATCGCGTCTCTACGGGGCGACAATTTATAAACTTTTTAGTATATATTAGACTATTGCCATCATGAAGATTTATGACAGTTGTTTGATAAATAATTGAATAGGAGGCCGTTATGGCAGATGATAAGGAAGAAATGACGCTACTACAGAAGATTTTAGAGAACAATTGGTTGCTTTTAGCGATAGGACTGGTGGTTCCGGGACTTATCTTTTCAGTTTGGGGAACCATTGAACTTCTGACCTTAAAATCGATCGATTACAAAACACTATTTGCAAAACTATTTGGAGGGTGATTCTATGTCCATTGAAACGCCAAAAAACTGGTGGAAGCCGCTCAATAAAGAAGAAAGGATATGGTTGTACATTGTGGGTGTCTGGGCCGTCATATTAACCATAATGATGCCCTATGGACACACTCGTGACCATAACATATCCAATGAAACGTGGAAAACCACGACAAAAGCCTATACAGCTGTTTCAAAGGCTTTTATTAAAAAGTACAAGATAGGTGAAGATGAGAGGGGGGTACCCATTGTTGATGCAAGGAATATTCCTGAAGGGAAGAGGGGAGCAGACATTTTTCTGATTGCCACAAGAGCTTGGCAGTTTAAGCCTCACTTTATCCTTAAAAAGGATAAAAAATACCGAATACATATGTCCTCTGATTTTTATGAACATGGATTTTCTTTGCAACCCATGAATCTGAACTATCAGATTTTACCCAATCGTGACTTTGTGGTCACTATGACACCCAAACAATCGGGTAAGTTTATGATTGTTTGCAATGAATATTGTGGGCCAGGGCATCACAATATGTTTACCACCCTAGAAGTTAAGGAGTAATTAAAAGATGAAAGATTATAGTCATCAATTTAGAACCTGTGAGACGACAGGTCTGAAAATTCATTTGCCGGCACAAAAGTTGATATGGGTTAATGCCGTCTCAGCCGTTGTGTTTCTCCTTGTGGGGGCTGTAATGGCCATTCTGATTGCCCTTACAAGGTGGCCTGCCGTACACCTGTTACCCCAACACCTTTTCTATCGATTCATCACGGCTCACGGGATGAATATGTTGGTCTTTTGGATTGTCTTTTTTGAGATGGCAGGATTGATATTTGGTGCGTCAGCCGTTTTGAAAACACGGTTTCCGGCGATCAAGTTTGCCTGGTTCAACTGGATCCTTATGATAATTGGTGCTTTATTAGTCAATTATGCGATCTTCGTTCAAGGGGTGGATGTGATGTTCACAGCCTATCCGCCACTGAAAGGAACCCCTCTCTATTATTTAGGGATCATTCTATTTGCAGTGGGAGCCTTGTTTTACAGCTTTCAGTTCTTCTTTGCCGTTGGAATTGCGAAAAAAGAAGGTTGGCATCAAGGAACTTTACCATTATTTACATTTGGGATGCTTGTAGCCGCTATAATCGCGGTTTTCACGCTGCTGGAAGGGGCTGTCACTTTTGTTCCCACTTTTTTGTGGTCTGTGGGGATTATTCCTGAAAGCTGGATGCTTGATAGTACGGCACTTTATAGAATGCACTTTTGGGCATTTGGTCACTCGGCACAGCAGATCAATCTAGCCGCTATGGTGGCGATATGGTATCTTTTGGGGACTCTCACAGTAGGAGCGAAGCCGGTTAATCAGAAATTATCCCGCATAGCCTTTCTACTGTACATAATTGCTATCAACCTAGGATCTATTCACCATTTACTCGTAGATCCGGGCTTGACATCAACCTATAAGATTGTCAATACAACCTATCTGGCTTTTGCTGCAGTCATCGGTTCACTCATTCACGCGATTTCCATACCGGCAGCTATTGAGACGGCTCAACGTAAGAAGGGGCTGACCAATGGTCTCTTTGAATGGCTGACTAAAGGCCCTTGGAGCGATCCGGGATGGTCGGGTATGATCATCAGCTTTGTGATCTTTGGTTTTATTGGCGGTGTCACGGGGATTCTTATGTCCACCGAACAGCTCAACGTTCTCCATCATAATAACTTGAGGGTGCCAGGACATTTCCATGCCACTGTTGTGGGTGGAACAGCCTTGGCTTTTATGGCTGTCGCTTATTATATCATCCCTCTCGTCTTGCAGAGGAAACTGATAAGTAAAACCTTAGCGAAAATACAGCCTTATATATTTGGTCTCGGGATACTTATGGTCATAATGGGTATGACGTTTGCCGGGCTGATGGGCGTTCCCCGAAGGCATTGGAATATCGAACTTCCCGGAATATTTGGCGGAGCAGACGCGATGCTTGCTATCATGGGGGTTGGCGCGATTATAGCCTTTATCGGCTTGTTGATATTCATTGGAATAGCTGTTCTGTCCGTATTTTTTGGTGAGAAAATACCGAGTAAAATGGAAGTTCATAATCCCCCTTTCCCTGTAAAAGAAGGGGTGAGCGATCGGAAAACTGCAACAACTTAAATACAGGAGGACAATTATGAGTCATGACGATAATAAAATGCACGCTCCAGGTACTTTTGTCCTGGCGCTGATCTTTCTATTATGGTTTATTGTAATCTATTTCGTTCAATGGTTTGCCCTGTGGGATAACTGGCCTATTGGTTAGTTCTAAACATGGACATAGCCATTAAAATATCCGACCTGCTTTCTAGTAGGTCGGATTATCTATCTATGGGCAGGAATATCATAATGGGAGAGAATCTATTGAAAAACTGAAAGGGAATATTGAAGGATGACATCACAGAAAAACTGGTTAAGAAAAACTTACGATAGCCTCCATGCCACCGGACATTATTTATTCAATCATATAGAAGCAAGTGTCAATAGGGTTTTTGGCGAACGCTTTAATCTTTTCTACTTCCTTGGAACGATCCCCATATTTTTACTATTGCTATTAATATTCACGGGCTTGTATATGTTCGTCTACTACAGTATGGCAGTAGATACAACCTACGAATCCGTTAAGTATATAACAGAAAACGCCCCCCTAGGCCAGTTCTTTAGAAGTCTCCATCATTATGCCGCGGATGCCATGATGTTTTTTGTTATCCTGCATCTTTTAAAAGTCTTTGTGGAAGGGAAATATCAGAACCATAGATGGCTGTCATGGGTATCAGGAATCTTTTTGCTGACCTTTGTTCTGACGGATGGAATCACAGGGTATATGATGAGCCTGGACTCAACCTCTCACTTCGTGCTGGAGAAGACTTCTGAGTATTTGGTGGGGCTTAAGATATTTGGTCATACTTTAACCCGAACGTTTGCGGCTCAAAGTCTTATGGGTAAGTGGATTATGTGGATTATCCTTGTAATTCATTTTGCTATTCCCTTATCCTTCTTATTTTTAATTTACATCCATGTCAAACGTGTTTCAAGAGCTAAAATCATTCCCCCTAAAGCCATGATGATTGGTATAGCAGCTTTTCTCATCAGTTTTGCTGTAATATTCCCTATAGGAATGAAAGAGGCCGCTGATTATGGGAAAATTGCTTTCCTGGATCAGATAAACTGGTTCTACTTATTTATTGCCCCCTTTATGAATGGTGAAAACTGGGAGCTAAAGGTCTTTTTAGGCTTTTCGTTGAGTTTTTTGATACTTCTTGGGGTCCCGTGGTACCGGAAAAGACCGGTGATTGATCCTGCTGATCTTGATTTAGATCACTGCACGGGCTGCAGTATGTGTGCCCAGGATTGTCCTTATGAGGCTATCCAAATGCAACCTCGTACAGATAATCATCCAAAGTATAAAAGAGAGTCAAAAGTCGATCCTATCTTATGTTCAGGTTGTGGAACCTGCGTCGGTTCCTGTGACTACGGGGCCATGAACTTAAGCCAATTACGTATCCCTCTCGTTCAAGAAAAGATTAATGAGGCCTGCTCAAAGGGAAAGCCTAAAGAGACCTGGTTGGGTATTTTCTGTCAAAGCCAGTTTGAAGCACTAAAAAAGAAGGATTTACTAAAACAATTGCCTTCCCTTCAGCCTGTTGTATATCCATGTGTTGGGATAGTCGGTCCATCCTTAATAGAGAAAGCTATCCACTCTGATGCCAAGGGAGTTATTATTGGCTCTTGCCCAGAAAATGGCTGTGAGTATCGCGAAGGGAATATCTGGTTAGGTAAACGCCTATTGGGAAAACGTAAACCCCATTTCAAGAAAGTGGATCGTCAGTTTCCTCTTGCACTCATACGCTTCAATGAAAGTGGGGGAGAGGATTTTATTACAACAGCCAGAGACTTCATGGATAAGCACTCTAGCAAATCCATGGGTGAACAAGCTAAACGAGCCTTAAGTTATGTAAAACAAGGAAAGCCATTTTTCCATTATTCCTTATCTATTATTACTTTATCCATATTACTATGGCTGTTTTATCTGGGAGCCGTGAGTCCATTTGGATCGATCCCCCTTGACACCTCTAAATCTCTTTTGAGGATTGACTTTTCCTACGAGACGTCCTATAAAAGCGGGGGAGCAATTGACCCAAAAGAGTTCCAGAAGGAGTTTAAAAGAATCACTCGTTTTATCAAACTGGATCAACTGACGCATAAACAACGAGAGAGACTAACAAAAATGGCTAAAGACAATGTTAAAAGAAAGTTCAGTCATGGAAACAAGCCCCTGGAGATTGAGGTGTATGTGGATAAAGAACTTAAGGCTAAGAAGTCCTATCAGCCGTCAGGAATCAAAAGAGATGGGCGTATCTTTGTGCTCCATAAAGAGTTTATCCCTCCGGGAAAGCATAAGATTGTCCTTAAAGCCTATGAAATAATGGGTCAAAAGAAAGCTCATCCCTTAAAATCCTTTGAAATATCCCGTGACTTTGAAGGCGGACGTGTTTATTTTATTGATTACTCAAAGGCAAAGTCTGGGTTTTACATCAGGACAAAGTAAAGAAAAATGAGGATTTAGATGAATAGATCAATGAAACAGGGTTATTTGTATAGCTTAAGAATACTGGGCATTTGCTTTTTATTATTCGCCGGTTATATTGCCTGGTACACAAGTTCAGGGGATCAGCCCAGGGGATTTTGGTCCACAATAGGCCGAACCAATGATTTTTATGGATTAGCTGGTCAGTGGATGGATCAAAATGGCAATAGAATTACCCTAAAGGATTTTAGAGGCAAAGTCACAGTGATCTCATTTATATATTTGTATTGTAACAATTCATGTCCTACAATTATAGACGAACTTAAAGAAATAGATAAAAGCATCTATCACACTAATGATCATGTAAAGTTTGTCGTTATTGTATTCGATGATCTCAGAGAAGGCATTGGACAAATGAAAGAAGTTTTTGATAGTTATGAAGTTAATAACCCGAATCGTTGGCAAATCCTGACCAGCAGCCCAAACGTGATCATGAATGCAGCGGATGAATTAAATGTCAAATACTCCGTTTTAGATGATCAGACCTTTAACTACTTTCATACTAATTTAATAGCTGTCATCGGCTCCGACGGCAAGATCGTAAAAACCGATTATGGATTACGCACCAAGCTGTCAAAAATAACACATGATGTGGCAGAAGCTGTCAAAAGAGTGAAGACTATAGACAAAAGTTCCTTATAAAGGATGATAAGCTATATAAATAAACAGGATGGATTCTATGGGAAATGAAGCCATATTAGACAAAAGACAGTCCAAGAGAAGAAAGATCTCTATATTTATCTTTGTTTTAGGATTCTGTGCTCTTATCAGTGCAGAATCTTATCAGGATTTCTATTTTGATATGAAGTCAAGATATATGGAGGAATCCGTTGACTATTCCAAATTACCCAGTTTTTGTGGTTGGACCAATGGGAAATATCCTGGAGAGTCAGAGATTGCTTATACCATCAGGGCTTTTTGGAACATGCTATCGGCGATGCTTGCAATGGCCGTTCTAGTGACCCTTGTCCTTGGATTTTTTACAGGTATTATTATAAGTCTTTTTAAACTTTCCGGAGCGTTAAAATAAATGAAACTATCAACTAAACTTCTTTCACTCACGGCTGTTATTATAATTTTAGTAGCCATTGTTGTGAAAATCTATTTTGAGGGTTACTTTACCCCTAGAGTGAATGATTATATTGAAGAGTCCATCAAACAGAGTTTGGAAGAAGATATGGAGGGATTTGAACGGATTATCATTACGGTGGTCACTGCGGCAAAGGGTAATCCTGGCTTTGTGAGAGAAGCTCTTGTAACAATCAGCAAAGACAAGAACATCCCTATCGATTTACGACGCTCCGAACTCATTAATTCTCAATTTGGTAATGTCCCGGAACGTAGTGCCAAAAACATTTTTGAGAAGAAAGTATTTGCAACCGGTCAAGCCATCTTTAGAAAAACAAAGCAAAACTATGAATATATCTATCCTCTAAAAGCTCAACGAGTCTGTCAAGAATGTCACATGACAAAGTCGGGGGAGCCGGTAGCTGAAGGTTATGTTTTAGGTTTGGCCGTAAAACGCATTCCAAGGATCGCATTACAAAAGAAGTCTTTGAAAAAATCCTCACAACCCCTCACTAAGAGCTTATCCCAGGAGCTTTCGCTAGCTTACTTTGTGATGGATCTATTCTGGCCGAATCTATTACTCCTCGGTTTATCGATCGGAATACTATTGATCTTTATATTTAGATGGGTGATACGCCCCCTAAAAAGGATAAATAATAAAATAATAGATAGTTATATCCATGATGAAAGTATAGATGAAGATTATCAAAAAAGAGAAGGTGAATTAGATGGCCTTGAGAAAAGGATCTATACTCTTTTGCACAAAAAGAACCATGAAAAATGACTTGCTGTAGTGACATGACATAAAACTTGATTAACGTGAGTTCTGGATATAAGAACCTATTTGACAAAGGTTTAGCCTAACAAACTGGCATCTGTCGAGCTTCCCAGTCCGACAGAGAGTTAGTCATTTTATCTTATCCCGAACTCACGTTAACCATTATTTTTTATCTGATAAATCCTGTTCGCTAATTCAATAAACTGTAAAGGCATCAGTCCTTCTCCACGGAGATCAGGATTCATCGAACATAGTTCAAGGCTTTTCCTCACCTCTTTTGGGCTCAGATCGATAAAAGGACTCTTAACTAAAGAGTTATAAAGGGTTTTACGTCTCATCGAAAAGATACTTTTTAGAACGTCACGGAAAAGAGTATCATCCATTATTTGTAGTGGGACTTTGTTCAAATCAAAGAAAAGGGCGGCAGATTCTACATCCGGTTTGGGATAAAAAACATGCTTGGAGATTGGAAATAATAGGGTGGGCTTCGAGTAAGACTGGCAAAACACTGAAAGAGAGCCATACTCACTAGTCCCAGCCACTCCTATCACCCTCTCAGCCAATTCCTTTTGGACGGTAAATATCATGGACTCAATGAGTCTGCGATCTCGGAAACAATGCTCTAAAATAGGTGTAGTTATCGAATAAGGTAGATTTGCAAGGACTTTCACCGTTTCAATCGTTTTGGGTATATAATCCCTTATGGAGGCCTTCAGAAAATCAATCCATACTATCTGAACATGAGGAAACGGATGAAACTGTTCTTTAAGAATCTTCGCAAGCTTTTTATCGACTTCAAAGACGACCAAATTGGCCTTAGTTTCCGCAATGAACTTGGTTAAGTGCCCAAATCCTCCTCCAATTTCAATGACCCAATCCCCTTCAGTGATCTGTGCGGCCTCAACTAATTTACCAAGAACATTTGGGTCTATGAGGAAATTCTGTCCCCTTTTTTTGGTGAGAGCAATTTTATGATCTTTTAAATAGACGGATAGATGCTTTTTAGAATAACATGAATGGGGGTTAATGGGTGTCACAATGAGGATTGTCTACCAATAGGATTCTCTATTTAGGTCTAATCAGGATTTGAATTAAGTATAACAAGTATGATCACAATGAGAGCCACGATAATAACGGAGAGTAGAACAATCGAGCCAAGCTTGGACCTTTTTAATTTGGCCTCATCATAAGCTGATGTGACTGTAGAAATACGTACATTTTCTTCTTCTATTATTTTTACGAGGATATACGGGGCGATACTGGCATAAACCTCATGAAATCCATCTACATACTTATAGGAATCAATTTCGGCGATTATGGGGATCATTTCACCATCGGTATAGGCGTTTAATTTGCTGGCTATATTGATCGCTTTCCTTGTTTTTTCTGTTATCAATATTTTGATATTGTCGCCTTGTACTAATTGTTTGATGTATTTACCTTTAGTGGGAGACAAAATAACTTTTCCCTGGAGGATAATGTTCCCGGCATAGGGATCGTTTGGTTTAGAAAACTTGAGATCTTCTTCGTCTTCCTGAACTTCTTCTGACTTAATGGGTAATCTGGATTTGCTATTTCTGTAAAATTCTACAGAACTTGTATTTTCAAGTTCCATTTGATTGGCAATGGGTTTTACATTGAGTGATTCTTCTAAAAGATGGCGAAAATAGTCTGAGAGAGAGGTAAAGTCATCACCATTTATAAAGTTTATGATACTTGAAATTTCATTATCATTACTTAACTTAGTGATTAGAGCGTTTTTCAACAAGTGGGACACTTGTTGATTCGGTTCAGCATTTAATTCACGTTCGATCGTGTCTTCAAAGGTTTTCCAGGGATCAAAGGGTTTATGGTTATAAATGGATGGAGAATTACTTCCTAGAGATATGATTCCAGCTAATTCACGGAGTTCTCTGGCAATAAACACTATATACAAGCCATATAATTCATTTTCATCGGTGAAGCGAGCTTTTAAGGTAATGACATCCTTATGGTTCCCTTTAACAACTTCTTTGGCGAGTTCAATATCTCCATTGCAATACAATGTAGCGATTTCAATCCTATCTTTAATTTCTCGCCCTGTACTATTTTGCTCGGTCATTTGACTACCAGATTTTCCTTCAGGATAATGAAACTAGGTGTTAATTTGTGAAATCTTAATGGAAAAGTCAAGTAAAAATTAATTTTATTTAACCTGAGTCATAAACTCTAAAACCCCATGAGTTCCTTTTGACTTTTCAATGACCTGGATTTTCTTTAAACCATAACTAAAATGGTCTCCAAAGCTTTCAATCTTTACTATCTCCTCGTGATAACCCAAAAGCCAGAGCATCTTTGTGGCTGTCCATCCCGCAAACCCTTCCCATAAAACCCTGCCAATCTGTTTGGAACAATATTGTAATTGCCACGCCCTTGCATACTCATGGGTGACTGCAGAAATATAAGTACTTAAAGATAAACCAGTCTGTATATAGATATAAAAGTTTTTGCCATCCCTTTTCGTAAAACCCAACAAGTTTTCAGCGGAAGATTGATTATTGGGTTTTAAAAGAATGTCACTATGATACATTAATTCTCGTTTATTCACAAGTTCAAGAGTCAAGTTTTTAACCATCTGGAGACCCATTTTTTTGTTGAGTATCCTTGAAACGTTTACCAATACCTTCTTGGCAATTTCACTGTCCACAATGGATGTAGATAGGCACGATTCACACAAACGAATCTCCCGATCGATTTCAATCAGTTTATCATTGGAATAAGCCGGAAAGTTACACCGATCACAGTGATTCAATAAATGAATGCAGGTAGAACAGAAAAAACCCTGTAGGCCATAAATATGATGAAGTTTATCCTTCTTTAAGTCCTTACTACAGCTTCTGCATCGATATTTCTGGGAGTAACAGTCCATGCACACTTTTAGACCATCGACCAGATACATATCTTTATTTGGAAGGCTGCAAACCTGGCACCTACGACTTTTTGAGTAGCAAGTCTCACAAATCACTTTATTATACCGATCTAATCGATAATACTTCTTGATCACCTCACTCTGGCAATGACTGCATCTCATTCTCTTATTTTTAATATCTAATCCAACGATCATAACATTCTCCAAATCTAAAATCCGTTTCACCACTCATTCATATTTTCAATCGGACTGATAAAAAGATTTTCAAACTCAATTTATTAAAAAATTGATTTTTCATGTCTAATTGATTAAATTAAAGACGACTTGATAAACCCTATTGTTACGATTCAAGG
>CAJXGR010000069.1 GCA_913053665.1 uncultured Spirochaetia bacterium | reverse complement strand
ATAATGGAGTTTATCTATTAGATTTCTTTTGGGGCAGATTGAATTCTTTTTCTTTGCTTTGTCTTAATTCTTAATTTCGAAAATCACAATGACTCAGATGCTGATGGAGAGACAGCAGTCCAATAGGTTAAAAAGTAATTCAAAATATTGTCTCTATTCCATTCATCTGTGAAATCAAGAATTATAGGCTTATCATTTCTATCAATCTTTAAATTAGATCTATTCTTTTGATAGAAATCATCCAGTTTAGTAAAAACGTTGTGGCCCACTAAAAGAGCACCTCTTCCCATGTATTCCTCTGATCCAAACAGATATTTTTCATCAAATACTTTTATAACAAAGTCTGGTAAAAAAGGATCAATCAAATCATTTAATATTATCAGGTTGACGCACTGTTCAAGATGAAAATGAAAGCTTTTCAGGGTTTGTGATTCAAGGGAAAGCTGGAGGATTTTGATTTTTGGATTCTTTTCTTGAATATGATCATCATGTTGCTTCAAAATATGAAAGGCTAATTCTTCAACTTCCCAATCTTCAATGAATTCCATAGATCAAAATATCTCAGTATTTAATCGTGTCAAGACCATATTGTTTCTCAACTCCTTCAAACTGTTTCATTTGCTTTGAATCAATATCAGCGAGAATATCTTGTACAGTTTCTGCTTTGGAACATGGATTAACCCGTGTGCCCTGTTCGTCTTTGATGACATGAAATAGAGAATTCATGTCTGGGTGCTGAACAAAACTTGTTGAGTGTGAGGTGATCAAGAAAGTTTTATTTTGATGTTCGCTTTGATCCTTAAAAAAATCAAGGAGATAACGCTGAGCCGTAGGATGAAGAAAGCCTCCCGGTTCATCTATAAGATGGATTGACCCGTCTTTAGAGAATAAGACCTGAGCAATGAGGATTAAAACCTGCTCTACACCAGAACCCAGCTCCTTAAAGTCTCGTGAAATAGAAGAACCTTTCTCTACAACGTTGAGTGAAACCTTGAATGACTTACGAGCCGTCTTTTCTTTAGAGATGTTCATGTAAATATCCTTAATTTCAGGAAGTATATCTTTTACGGTTTCAAGATAACGATCATAATCCAGTTTATAGTTATTATATTTGTTGAATAGAAAGGAGGTTAGTTCGCTTCCTTCTTCATCAAGGGTTTCTGGAAGATGAATCAGGTCATCACTAAAACTTAATCGATGGGCTGAACTGAAGTAGATGGGTGGTAGCATGTCTTGAAACTTGTTTCCTATCATATTGTTATCAAATATTTGATGACGGGTACTAGATGCAGAGACCTTTTCACTTGTAAAAAAACCTATTTCTTTTGTATGCAAAATCTTTTCAGGAGAAGAACTCCATCGTTTAAAATCTTCAAGGCTTATGTCAGTAATGAATAGAGGGCAATGATGGATAGATTTATGCCATCCAAAGGGCCAGAGAAATGTTATGTTGGGATATTCAATAAACAGCTTTTTGTAATTTTTTCCCTTAAACAATGATTCCCACATGCTTTCTGGAAGCTCAAAAGTGAAAGCAAACAACTGTCGGTCGTGGTCCAGATCATGGCATTTGTCTTTTAGAGCAACATGAGCCATTTCAACTGGCTTTTCTGCGAACTTCAGCAAATGACAGGCTTCAAGTATATTGCTTTTACCGCAATTATTCCGTCCAACAAGGATTGAAACAGGTGAAACAGGAAAGTCCATATCCTGAATGCTCTTAAAGTTTTGGATAGCAATTCTTTTAAGTTTAAGCATCATTTCACCCACTAATTGATAGGAAAAATTATAATATAAGAATGAGACAAAGTCAAGGATTATCTTTTAGTGGACATAATGGAGTTTATAGATTAGATTTCTTTTGGGGGAAATGGATTTCTTTGTCTTAATTCTTAATTTCGGCGGGATAAAAGCATAAAAAAACAACGAAAAGTGTTAGAAAAGCGATAACTTTCTATGCTAAACATTTAAGTGGATCGGACAAAAAATCTAAAAGTATGAATAGAGCTGTGGAAATAATGGATCCTGGGCCTGCGAGTAAGCGGAAAAAACCTGATTTTAAGAATATACAATTTTAAAGGCAAGACTATGATTAAATATTTTTTTTATACTATAAACCTAATCACAATCTTGGTTTTGTTAAACAATTGTCATGGATTATATGTATATGATGTTAGGGTTGAAGGAAATCCATCTAAACCAACATTTTTAATTAGTGAGGATGAATCTAGTGAAATACTAAACATAGAAGTATATTCATACCCTGATGGTGCCAAATACTGGAACATTTATGGTCAAGAAAAACTGTATAAAATCGTTTATGGAGAAGTGCCTAATAATTTTCGTGTATTTACAACGGCAAAAAAACTTAAGCCTTATATCTTATATGTTTTTTCAGTCGATGACGGTGAAGATGCCTATGGAGCAGGTTATTTTTATATAAAAAAAGTTAAAAACGGCTATATACTCGTTAACCTTTCTCTTAAAGGAGCAGATATACCCAATTCACAAATAGACGAAAAGTTACTATATGTAGCTGAAAAACTAGAGATAATCCGAGAACGGGAAAAGAGACGAAAGAGGTAGTTTTTTTGATGGCGTCCTATGTCAAAATTGCTTTGGGAGGAAATAAGAGGAGAAATACTCTCTATTTTCATCGTCGAGGAAGAAAGAAGGGTAAACGGAAAAAAGAAGGGGGAACGGTTTACGGAAGAGAAGAAGGAGAAGGCAAGAAAAGAAAAAGAAAGGAGGAAGGTGATTTTTTGATGGCGAGATTGTCCGTGGCTTGTCCGTAGTTTTTCCCATGCTTTTCCCATCATTCTCCCATGAGTTGGGTTTGAGGGTGGTTTTTAGCTTAATCGGGATTCTTGGCTAAAGGATTCATAATGTGTAGAGTTTATGGATGAGTGCGTTTAAGGCGATTTTGTCAGGTTCACTTAGATGTCCGAGTGTAGCTTTGACCTTGGTTTTTTCTATGGTGAAGACTTTGGTGAGTCGGATGTAGGACTTTGTGGAGAATCTGGCTGAGTTCAGGTCTTTAATCTCGTAGTCGTAGGGCATATTGGGTCTGTAGACGGTGGTGATTCTGGATAGAACAATGTCGTCGTCGCCCTGATCGATCAGGACAAGAACGGGCCTTTGCTTGGAGGCGGTGTCATCGGTGAAAGGGAGGTCGATCAAGAGAATATCCCCCGGCCTATAGCTTGTCATAGACTCAGTCGCTGTCGGGATCATCCTTGTAGACGTGTTTTAGAGAATGACTGCTTAAGATGAGTTCTTCCTTACGATCCTCTTCGAGCTTCATGAGAGAGGCTTTGTGTTTCAGGAAAAGGAGATATTCCTTTAGGTGATCCCCTACTGAGTCGGGAAGGTCCTTTAAGAGAGTGAGGATTTCCTTTGTGGGAGTCATAGAACCTCGTTTAGTCCTTCTTTCTATGATCAACTTTAGTGAGCTTATCGGGTTCAAAGGGATCGTTTTCAGTGACTTCCTTGATGATTCGTTCGATGTCTTCTTTTTCCTCTATGGTTTCAGGGACCACGTCTTTAAAACGTATGGTTTCTTTTTTGATGACTCTCATTGAATCTCCTTGTCCAAGAGCTGAATCATATATAAATCCTCCAGATCAAAGGCCGTGATGATGAAGTAGTTTGCCTTTGAAAGCTTTCGATAGATGACTTTTAAATATCGTCCGCTTTTAAGCCTTGAATAAGCAATGAAGGATTTATCTTGCCTTTGCTTTTCAAAGAAAACAGAGTCATTGAAAAACTCGTTAATCTCTTCCAAAGTGACATTGTGCTTGGCAATATGCCTTTTTCCCGAATCCCCATCCTGATAAAAGTCAAAGTGAATCAAGCTTTTAGCCTTAAGCCGTGAGCT
Organism: uncultured Spirochaetia bacterium; assembly: GCA_913053665.1. Taxonomy (GTDB): domain Bacteria; phylum Spirochaetota; class UBA6919; order UBA6919; family UBA6919; genus CAJXGR01. Next base: position 7,964 of record CAJXGR010000069.1, on the reverse strand, counting down.
CAGCAATTTTAGCCTTCGTGTAAAGGCTGTCAATGATCGTCAATACGGATTTACGATCCTCTTCGCCCAAGTCCTTCAACTTTCTGTAGTCCTCAGAAAACTCATCCTTTTTAATTTTTAAAGGACAGCGTTCAGCCTCTTCAATCAAAAGATAGTCAATATTCACATCAAAAACACGTGCTAACTTGATAGCGGCCTCAGAGGATGGGAAGATTTTCCTGGTCTCATAAAGGCTAATCTGCCTCGCATCTCCTCCGATACGCCTGCCAAGCTCAGCTTGTGAGATGGCAATCTCTTTTCTTAAAAGTCTGACTTTTTCGCTTACATGCATAAATCATCTCTCATAATACCTAAAGATAGCATAAATGGGGGTGAAAATCAAGATAATTATACTATGTGTGAAAAAAACAGTTGACAGCTATTGCATCGTATGGTATATTAGACATCTTTCCAAATTAAATCCTTGTGATAGTTTGTTTTTTTCGTTATTTTTACGATAAATAAATGGGGAGGATATAAATCTTGACTTTCTTTGAACGCTCACAACAACAATCAACCGATCATTTTTTACGAGATGTGGGGATCAGTTTGAATGCCTTTCTGATGATTTCAGAAAAAGTAGTTGCCTATATTGTGGCTGAACAGGAAATATCTCCGATGAAAAAGCGGGGGAGAAAGTTGGGTCTTCCTTTGGCAGATCGGCTTTTATTAACTTTTCGCTATTTACGCCATTATCCAACCTTCGCCAGATTAGGCAAGGAGTTTGGGATTAGTGAATCCTACGCCAATAAGATTTATCATAGAATCCTTGATATTCTTCTCAAAGTCCTGGATAAGAAGAGTCGTACGGATTTGATGAACAGCGACCTGGAGATGGTTTTAATAGATGTCACTGAGCAACCCATTGAACGGCCGAAACATGGACAAAAAGCCTATTATTCCGGGGGAAAAAAAGCCATACCATAAAAGTGCAGCTCATTGTTTGTTTAATGACCTTAGAGATTTTATCTATAATTTGTCGAAAAGGGGCCGTTCATGATTTTAGAATCTTAAAAGAAAGCTGTTTGCCAATTCACCGAGGCATCGAAAAATTGGGAGATGCTGGTTACCAAGGGATCCAAAAAATCTACGAAAACAGTCGAATACCGATCAAAAAAACTAAAAAGAGACCCCTGAGTGCTGAAGATAAAAAATATAACCGGGAATTAGCCAGGAAGCGAATCTTTATTGAACATATCAATAGACGCTGCAAGATTTTCAGAATTGTTAAAGAAACCTATCGGGGTAAACATAAGAACTATGGAAAAACATGGAATGTCGTTGCCGCTTTAATCAACCTAAGATAGGTTGATTAGAAGTTTAATTTGGAAAGATGTCTAATATATAAGCTTCATTATGTCTATGAAAATAATCCCTTGACTTTGCCTCATCCTTGTATTATAATTTTCCTTATCAATTATTTTCCTTTATCCAAATCTCCCCTTATTCCTATTCATCACCAAGTTTCAACCCATCCAATTTTTTCTCCAAAGGTTTCAGCCTTGTTTCATACTCTTTTTTCTTAAGAACCTTTTCGTCATACAATTTCTTCAGCATAGCGATCTCTCCTTCAATCTCACCTTCTTTTTTCCCTTCTTTTTTCCCTTTTTCCACTAATTCCTTATAGGACTTTGTCTCTTCAATAGGTGTTAAACTTTCTAACATATCAAATATCTCCTCATAACTTGATGTTTTAAATCTTTCTTGCATCCAGCGGATGAAGACAGTGCAATAAACATCTTTAAGGTTTTTATCCATGTCTTCACTCTCTAAAACCTTGTACCACTCCTTGGATTCACTCTTCAAAACTTCTTGGTCTTCAACCATATAAGGCTTGCAAACCAGCACCAAAGGGTGATTCTTTTCTTTCTTTTCAAGTGTCCTGAGCATCCGATCAAAATAATACACTTTAAAATCTGGACTCTTCGATCTGCTTAAATAATACCACGGCTCGGTCTTGGGGTCAAGAGATTCTTTGGTAAATAAAATCATTCCTCTTACAATCTGTCTTGGATTACGTTCCCCATAAATAGCCATCCCTTTAATCACTCTGTGATAAATTGTATCATCCTGATAAGCCTGAAACTCCACAAAATACACCGGCTCATTCTTTTGATCCGACTCCAGAAAGCCATCCACCCTGAGCTCAGTCTCTTTTAGGGTAAGGGATTCCATGGTATAATTCCCTTTAACTTTCATTCCAGTCAACTCAAACAACAATTTTGGATTAGCCGAAAATAACCTGTAAAACTCTTTATCTGTTTTCATTTTATATCTTTAACAAGCATTTATCCCATTCTTGGCGCTTCATCAAGGCTTCATTTAATGTCGTTCTGCTTCATTCGCTTCCACACGTCATTGCGAGGAGTCTGCGATGTGATAATCTCTTTTAACACAAGCTCTTGCCTTCAAAACAGACTTGAAGGAGCAGGCTTTTCTCTTTTCTGAGCCATTAGCACTCTATTTACTAGTCACAAAATCATGGTCCAGATTCTCCCGCCTCACCGTAGGGAACTGCTTTCCCTTAGACAACTCCATCACTCTTTTGATCACATAATTCTTTAAATCACTGATCTGAACACTATCTCCATCTTTATCCGCTTTCCCTTTTAGACATTCGCTTTTATTCAGAAAGATATTATGAAATCGTCAGCCGGGCAAGTTTTTATTTAATGGGTTGTATCCCTTGGATTATTGCTTTTTTCGGATAAAATAAAAGACTTTTTGACTTTCTTATGAAATATTAGTACTTTTAGTGTCCATTATATGACGGTATCATTTTAAGCCCAAACGGGACGAATTCGAGGAAATCATGGCCAATAGAAAAAAGTATGTTAGAAACCTGATTAGAAAAGAAATACTCCGTAAAAAAAGACTCAAAAAGAAGTTGAAAAGAAATAAGATCCTGGCCGGACGGCGTAAGTTTGAACTGACCAGCGGAGGAGTTAAAACCAAAACTCCTGCCGTTGAAGCAGAAACTTCCTAAGACTGTTTGATCCTTTTATTTCTAATCGGATAGATTTAACATCCCGTATCGCGAGGGAATTCTACTTCTCAATCTACCTATAAATTAGTATTTTATTATCAAGCTGATTTAGAAGGATTCATTAATGCCTTCCGGTTATTAATACAGGTTTATCACTACCTTAATACATTAGAAGATCCCTAAAATCAGCACGAGAGGTCTATTGATGAATAAAATACTCCCCATAGCTCTTATCGTAATGGCTTTAAGCTTCTGTAATAATGACTCAAAATCTCATAAGACGTCGGAGTTGCTGGGTCCTAAAGAAAAACCTGTCATCGTTGAAAGGTCTGAAAACAAAATCATCAAGCCTTCAAAGTATGGCTATTTCAAGGAATGGGACATTAAAAACAATAGGGCGGTCAAACCATTTCCTGCCTCAAAGAAGAAAACATATGACTCATACATTCAAGTAGGCTACAATGAGTCGGGACACGTCATTCAATACAGACGATACGACCATCATAAAAAACTCCTCACCCAACGGTTTGTCTACAACGATCGCGGGAAAGTAAAAACCAGTACGTTATACGCAAGATACAAGGATCTAGGACGAGTCAAGGTCGAATCCGTCTACAACGCCTTGGGAAACGAGGTTTATCGAAATACTTATGCAAGACTTTCAGGAAAGTGGCAGTTAAAGTATAAGACAACATTTGACATCAAACACCGTCGTGTGAAGCTCTCCGAAGAGTTTGGGGATGACAAAAACCGTATCGAATACGTTGAGTTTAAATATAAAAAGTCCAAATTATACTCTAAGACCTACTTCAACAGAGATTCTGCCCTCATGGAATCCTCCGATTACGGCGAAATATACCTCGATCGAGTGGAGTACTTCCAAAAGGCTAAGCAATTAGCCAAAGTGATCTGGTATAAAAAAAGCGATGCCCCCAAAAAACTAAACTTCACCGCGAAGTATTTTTATAAAAAAAGCAATACAATTATCAAGTATTACGATGAGAAAGGCAAGTTCTATAGAAAGAGTGTCGAAAACGCCAAAGGCAAAGTGATCCACGAGGAATACGCTAATGATAAGAAGCTCAAAATACCAGCTAAATAAGGTTCTGCTGGTTTGTCTATTCCTTCTACCCATTATGGGCTTCAGCGATCTTAAAACCCATGACGACTACGAAAAAGCCGCTCTCGACTCCTTTAATTTAGGGAAGTATAAAAAGGTCATTAACCTCTGTGATAAAGGGATGGATATTCGAGGCAATTCTGTGAGTCTCATTAACTTAAAAGGGCAAAGTCAGTTCCTTCTAAGGCAGTACAATGAAAGCCAACTTACCTTTAAGAAACTCCTTGTTCTGGCCAATAAAACAAAAGATCCAATGACCTACGCCTTGTACTACAACAATATGGGAGAGATCCATCGGGTTCAGGGACAATTGGATAAAGCTTTAGGCCTTTATAAAAAAGCCTTAGCTCTCAACAGAGGTGGTAAAAACCTTTTGGGAGAAGCGATCAACTATCACAACATGGGGAAAGTCTTTAGGACTCAAGGAAATCTTAAGAAAGCGATCAACTATTTCCAGCAATCCATTGAGCTAAAGGTCAAAGAGAAGGATCGTTTTGGTGCCGCCCTGTCCTACAATGAATTGGGCCTGGTCTATGAATCGAAGAAGACCTATAAGAAAGCTTTAACCTACTACAAAGAAAGCGAAAAGCTCCTTAAGACCACTCGATCCATCTATTATTGGGGCTTGGTGATGGGAAACATTGGCAGGATCCACTTCTTGAGGAAAAACTATGACGAAGCCCTCAGAGAACTCCAAAAAGCTCTGGGTATTGCTGAACGGATCGAGGATTTTAGAGGCCTATCCACCCGATGCATCCACTTATCCATGGTTTATATTAAACTGAATAATTATGTCATGGCTCTTAAGTATTTCACAAGAAGCATTGAGACGCGACGTGATAAGTTGAAGGAGCCCCCTTCCAAGAAGGATATCATCTTCTTGAACAAGCTTAAAATCCTGGCTCAAAAAAGGCAGAATGTTTCAAACTCTCCGATAAAATAGGGCTGTACACAAATGTATCTTCTTCGACCTTTAACAATCCAATAGGAGCCTTCTAGTATGGAAATTATTGACTCATTGCAAGTGACTCAAGACAAAACCCTCAAATACTTTGATATAGAGGATGATACGAAATTATCCTCACGCTATGGTCCGGGAAAATGGACGGTCAAAGAGATTCTACACCATCTTAAAGACGCTGAAACTGTCCTCTACGAGCGAATCCGACGTATTATCACCCAGCCAAAGAGTGTATTATGGGCCTTTAACCCGGATGACTGGTCTAAGCAATTACAATATAAGGATTTATCCTTGAGTGTTGCAAAAAACGTCTATTCTTCGTGTAGGGACGCAGTCATTGAGTTAGCCAAAAACCACTATCAACAAGACGGCCATCTTGAGTTTATACACAGCGTCACAGGTCTTCGGACATTAAAAGACGAGATGGATAAAGTAGCTTATCATAATGAGAGTCACTTAAAGCAGATTGAAAAAGCCCTGGAAGGTGATCAATAGTATTTCTATGGCAATAATTATCTGTAGGGGGCAGGTTTTAAACCTGCCCCTACAGACTCACTTTTATTTGTTCCCATGGTTTAGACGCAAAAGATCATGGTTCTTCCACTCTTTCTTTGTGTCACCCAGACTAATGTCCAGGACGGCTTTATTGGCTCCTTTATCCAGAGACTTTTTCAGGGTATCCTCATACTCTAATTCCAGAATGGCAGGCCCTATAAAAATATCCCACTCCGGCTTCAGTATACGAGCCAGGGAAATGACCTTAAACGTTGTGAGTAGACACGCTTCACCGAAGATGCTGAAGGATGTCCCTTTTTGAGGGATAAAAGGCGATATTTTGATCCCCTTAACCGGAGACTGAACAAGATTTAGTAGATCGTCCACCATATCTTTGAAGTCCTGACCGGGTAAATCTACTATATAGTTAGCATAATAGGTGGCTCCTGCTGACGATTCTATGAGTTCCCAGAGCCTATCCTGTTTATTAAAGGCATTTAATGTCGACCGAAAGCTTTCATTCGTGGGGGAGTAGTCGATAAAGAAATGCCTGGAAATGTCATAGATCTCTGGATAAGCTAATAACGTTTCAGACCCTATGTCAAGATAGACTTGAAAGGAATATTGGGATGTAACAAAACGTATAAGGTCGTATAGAGCATTGAAGGCTTGGGGATGGGGGACACCGGCTTCCAGGATAATCCCACTGATAGGTAATTGACTTGCTTTCTCACAGAGTAAACTCAGTTCAGGCAGACTAATGATGGAGGTATGAGTCGGATTATCTTTCCTATAGGAGCAATAGTGGCAATTGAGTCGACATTCATTGCTGAGAGTGATCTTGCCAATGACTTCTCTCGCGAGATTTTTATTCCCGCTCAGGGCGAAAAAGGGTTCATAGATTTCTTTATCCGTTGCGTATAAGAAGTCCTCAAGTTCTTGGGGAGTCAGGTTTTGTATGTCTTTAGCGACCAAAGGCTTGTTTTTCATGGCTTTTTGTGTAATAACTGCTTGTAGGGGCAGGTTTTAAACCTGCCCCTACAAGCAGTTGGATTAGCTCGTCACTTATTGCCTATTTAATCGCCAGTTATAGGGAATAAACTGGATCTCATACCCAATGACCTTATCTTTAATATCTTTTCTGTAGCCACTGATAAAGGTTCGGACACCTGTGAACTCCCCTTTGACATAGGTTTTTTTAGCTTTTGTATCTTTTTCACCGAAGTCATCCTTGTACCACTCAAAGATTTGGGATATTCTTAGGATCTTTTTTGCATCATCTATCTGTAAGCCTGCTTTAGAACGTAAATATCGGGACGCTCCTTTATTGAGGAGAGTTTCCAGATTATCCTTTGTATGGGCCTCGCTAAATAGAATGGGACAGCCTAGAGCGCCACACACCAGGGCGAAATGGACTCTAGGCTCTTTAAATCGAGGGCGAATGATTTTATTTTCCAGATGGTTCAACGAAATCTTTTGACCCGCTACAGAATAGTTTTTCTGATCAAAAAACTTGGGGATACTTAAAACTCCCTTTGGATTGTCTTTGACTGAGTCATAGACCCTTAAGACTTGCTTGATAAGAATGGCGTTATAGGCATTGATGTAGAAAGCCAATTGCCCCTTACGATCCATCTGATCTACTTTCCCATTGGCAATAGTGACTAGATATTTATCAAGATCAGGCCTGTTAAAACGGGCATAATCGACTAAGCCCTTTTTTACATGGGCTTTAAGGAGTTTATGGAAAACATGATGCTTCCCTTGTTCTGAACAGGGGTTATTCTTTTTACTACCCGTATTACACGCTATGAGTAGGGCTATAAGGGCCAAGAGTCCGATAAATCGTTTCATGGATGGGTTCATTGAAAATCTCCATAATGCTTATTCTATATTCATCTAAGTTAACAGGATTCGTTAAAAAAATCAAGGTTTTGAGAGATTTTTTCAAGGTCATGTCTAAACTAAACTCACGGACTATCAGTGGATCTGGCAGCGTAAGGAGTCTTTGACGTGGCGATCTCGTCTTGAATCGCTTTTGACCGAAGAAGGCGTTACTCCCTTAAAAATAATGGTCTTGGGGAATCTTGATTTAGTCTTTAGCTGTGTGATAGCTGGAATGGGAATATCCCTTGTGCCAAAAGCCGTTGTGGAAAAGCGAGAAGATCGAGAGCAGCTTATCATCCAGGATATTCCAGACAAATACTCAAAGCTTCCTATTCTTTTCGTCTGGAATCGTAACACCTTTGTGACCAACGCCCTTAAAGAGTTTATGAACATATCAAAAGAGTTATTCTCAGAAAGTAGTGAAAGCCTGGGAGACTCTAGTATTCCATCAATGCTGATTTGACGATTTGTATTGT
>CAJXGR010000068.1 GCA_913053665.1 uncultured Spirochaetia bacterium | reverse complement strand
ACCACAAGGCCTAATACTGAGTTTATTCTTCACTCAAAGCCCCATGAGGGGACGATTGGAAAAATCATTATTATATTAGGATAATCCTAAGGGGTTATTTAATTCTTTAGAATCTCAAAAGGATTTTACTTGACCAATTGATTGTTTTTTAGTATAATAAGGAGACTAAAATCGGTATGGTTCAAGGTTTTCTTTTTGCGTGAGCTGAAAATCATCCTGGCGTCCTCCTCTCCTAGAAGAATAGAACTTCTGCAAGAGATGGGGATCCCTTTTGATGCTGTTCATCCCAATGTCAACGAGTCCATAATCAACATGGATTCAAGACAAAAGGATGTCCAGCAGGTCGCTATAGACCTGTCTATGCTGAAAGCCCTGGCTGTTGCAAGAGATTATCCCAGAAGACTTGTTCTTGGAGCTGATACTCTAGTCTCTGTGGATGGAGAAATCCTGGGAAAACCCAAGGATATTGAGGATGGACGCCGATTTCTTAAGTTATTGTCCGGAAGAAAACATCAGGTGATTACAGGGATTAGCTGGGTGTATCAGCTTAAGAACTACTCTTTTTCTGAATATGCCCTCACCCATGTTTACGTCCATCGCCTGTCCGATAGAGAGATTGAAGACTATCTTGAGAGTGAAGCTGTCCTGGACGCAGCCGGAGCTTATAAGATACAAGGGGCATTTTTTAAATACATCAAGAAGTTGGATGGTTTTTATCATAATGTTGTCGGATTACCCATGAGTCTTGTTTATCAGTCGTATTATCGACTTTGTGGTGAGTCCGACAAAAATGTATAATATGATCCAATAATATTTCAGGAGGTTCATTTGAGTGTCATTTCTATGAAAGATCTTTTAGAGGCTGGAGTCCATTTTGGGCATCAGGCTAAACGCTGGGATCCCAGGATGAAACCGTTTATCTACACAGAACGAAACGGTATCCATATTATTGATTTGCAAAAAACAGTTGAGAAAGGTGAAGTAGCCTATAACTTTGTCAGAGATCAGGTGGCTGATGGGGCGAAAATCCTGTTTGTAGGGACCAAGAAACAGGCCCAAAACTCGGTTGTGGGTGAAGCCCAAAGATGTGGCCAGTACTATGTGAGCCATAGATGGCTGGGTGGTATGCTCACCAATTTTTCCACCATAAAAAAGAGCATCTTAAGGCTGAAAAAGCTTGAGAAAATGGAAGTCGATGGGACGTTTGAATCTTTAACAAAAAAAGAACGATTGAAGCTCACGAGACAAAGAGAAAAGCTAGAAAAGGTAATGGGTGGGATAAAAGATATGAACGGCCTGCCTGACATGGTTTTTGTCATAGATCCTAATAAAGAGCATATTGCCGTTTCAGAAGCCAAGAAAATGAACATCCCTGTGGTGGCCGTTGTGGACTCAAACTGCAACCCTCATATCATTGATTACCCTATTCCAGGTAATGATGACGCTATACGAGCGATTAACCTTTTTATGAGAGTCATCGCTGACGCGGTTGTTGAAGGTGAAACCATTAGTGGTAAAGTGATGGCAGAGGCCATAAGCGAGGAAGTCAAATCCAAAAAAGAAGAAAAGAAAGTAGAAGCGGCAGTCGCAACTAGTAAAGTTGTTGAGGATCTATCTGAAAAGAAAAATGAAGGGACTACACCACCTAAAAACGTAGAAGCAAAAGAAGATGTTAAAAAAGAAGCAAAAGAAGATGTTAAAAAAGAAGCAAAAGAAGATGTTAAGGAAGAAGTGAAAAAAGATGCCAAGGAAGTAAAAGAACCTATAGCATCAGTTCCAGAGGTGGTTAGTGAAGAAAAAACCGATGACGCCGCTGCTGAAAAAGGAAAGGAGTAAACATTGGATATTAGTGCTCAAGCAGTCAAAGAATTAAGAGAAAAGACAGGAGCCGGATTGATGGAGTGCAAAAAAGCTCTGAAAGAAAGCTCCGGCGATTCAGACAAAGCGATTAAGCTTCTTAAAGAAAAAGGTACGATCAAAGCCGCTGGGAAAAGTGGACGAGCCACAAAAGAAGGAATTATTTGTGTCGCCATAGCTGATGACATGAGTCAGGGTGTGCTTGTTGAAATCAACTGTGAGACAGACTTCGTTTCGAGAAATAATGACTTTATATCTGCCTGTCAGGATATTACTGAACATGTCTTAAAAACAGAGGCTCAATCGACTTCTGACCTTCCTCAAACTATCCAGGATGAAGTGAAAGGATTAATTATCCGATTGGGTGAAAATATGGGAATCGGTCAGATGGGTCGTATGAAAAATACATCGACTGGGTATTTAAGCTCCTATATCCATCAAGGTGGAAAGATTGCTGTTCTCTTGCAAACTGAATCAGCCAAAAAAGAAACCCACTCTGATCCAGGGTTTTTAAGTCTGACAAAAGATATCTCTATGCATATTGCCGCCATGAATCCCACAGGGCTCTCAAAAGATGACATTGATTCCAAGATCCTGAAGGAACAAAAAGAAATATTTACAACCCAAGCGAAAGACAGTGGCAAGCCTGATAATATCATTGAAAAAATGGTGACTGGAAAGCTCAATCAATTCCTTAAAGAGATTGTATTGCTAGAACAACCTTTTGTAAAAGATCCCAAGCTGTCCATCCAAAAATATACGGATGCCGAAAGTAAGAAGCTTAATGATTCCATTGAAATCAAACAATTTATCCGATTTAAAGTAGGAGACTAACTTTTGCCCCCACGTTATAAACGTATATTGATTAAAATGAGTGGCGAAGCTTTATTAGGAGAGCGATCCCATGGAATCGATCCCAAGATCATCCAATCTATTGCCCTTCAACTCAAAGAAGTCAAAGGATTGGGTGTGGAAATTGCCATTGTCATTGGTGGGGGGAATATCTTTCGCGGTGTCCAGGGGGCCGTCGCTGGTATGGATCGTTCAACCGCTGATTACATGGGGATGTTAGCAACTGTTATGAATTCCATTGCCCTGCAGGATGGTTTGGAAGAAGTGGGTCTAGAAACAAGGGTTCAATCAGCTATCCGAGTGGATTCTGTTGCTGAGCCATTCATAAAAAGACGTGCCATTCGGCATCTGGAAAAGGGAAGGGTGGTTATTTTTGCTGGTGGAACAGGGAATCCCTATTTTACAACGGATACAGCAGGAGTCCTGAGAGCCATGGAGATTGATGTGGATATTCTTTTTAAAGCCACTAAAGTAAACGGTGTCTATGACAAAGATCCTCTAAAGTATAGTGATGCCAAAAAATACAATGATTTAACCTATCGTGACTTTCTGACTCAAAATCTAAAGGTCATGGACAGCACAGCGGCTACTTTATGTCAGGATAATGATTTGCCCATTATAGTATTTAACCTGCTGACGGAAGGGAATATTAAAAAAGCCGTTCTGGGAGAATCCATTGGAACGTTGATTAGAAATGAATAAAAATAGCAGGTATAAACGAACTCTCATCCTATTCATGTATTTAACTATTTGGAAATACAGGGGTTGCCCATGATGGAAGAAATCGAACTGATCATTGAAGACTCAAAAGAACGAATGGATAAGTCTATAGAGGCCTATATAGAAGATCTGAAAACCGTTCGTACTGGTCGGGCTTCCTTATCCATTTTGGAGCAAATACGTATCGATTGTTATGGAAGCCAAATGCCTATCAATCAGATGGCCAACTTAAGCATCCCGGATCCTCGATCCATCGCCATCGAACCCTGGGATAAGTCAACCATTCAGGATATAGAAAGAGGACTTCTGAAATCCGATCTGAACCTCACACCCAGTAATGACGGTAACATCATTCGTCTGAACTTTCCCCCTCTAACTGAAGAACGACGTCAGGATTTTGTTAAACATGTTCGAAGCAGAGCAGAAAATGGAAAGGTTGCCATTCGGACTATTCGTCGCGATGCCAATGAGGAAATTAAAAGCTTTGAAAAAGACGGTCATATCAGCAAGGATGATGTAAAGCACGCTCATGACGACATCCAAAAGAAAACAGACCAGTATATCGAAAAGATCAGTCAAATTACAGAAAATAAAGTTCAAGAAATCATGGAAATATAATATCGTTATGATTGTCGATGGAATTGAGCTTGACCCTAATAACCTCCCAAAACATATCGCTATCATTATGGATGGCAATAAACGTTGGGCCCAAGAAAACTCAGTGTCCGTAATGAGAGGCCATCGTGAGGGTCTCGAAAGAGTGATTGAGTCTCTTGGGGTTTGTGAAGAGCTAGGGATATCTGTATTAACCCTTTTTGCTTTTTCTACAGAAAATTGGAAACGTTCCTCTAAAGAGATAAGCGGCCTTTTAAAACTATTCAAGTATTTCTTTGACCGGGAGTTTAAGAATCTAAAGAAAAGAAATGTTAAAGTCCTCCATAGCGGCCTTAAAAAAGCCTTTGACAAGGGCGTCCAGAAGATTATTGACACTATGGTTGACGAAACAAAAGAGAATAATCGGGCTATACTCAATTTAGCCATCAATTACAGCGGGCGTTTAGAAATTGTAGAAGCCGTAAAAAGTCTTATCCAACAAGTGAAAGATCATGAGATGGATGTGAATGAACTTTGTGAGGAACACTTTAGCCAATGCTTATTTCATCCTGAGCTTCCGGAACCTGACCTTTTGATTAGAACAAGTGGAGAGCAAAGAATCAGTAACTTTTTACTTTGGCAAACAGCCTATACAGAGCTTTATTTTACAAACATATTGTGGCCCAACTTTTCAAGGAAAGACTTGCTGATGGCTATTTCGGATTATCAAGGACGAGAGCGACGATATGGTGGCCGTAGTGAATGAAACCTTAAAACGGGTGCTTACAGCACTCATCGTGTTACCTCTCGCCATTACAGGCATATTTTGGGACTTTCAGCACTATCTAGCCTTTTCTGTCATTGTTCTCATCGCCTCGATTTTAATGGCTTTAGAGCTTCTTTCAATAGCAGAAATCAAAATGATACGGGTCTACAAGATTATAAGTGTTGCTTCTGTCTCACTTATCCTTTTATCCGTCTACCTATCCACCTTTCGTTCAGACAATATTCATGGCGAACTTATCCTGTTCATCCTTATACTCTCGACTATCATTATTTTCCTTTTTGAGACCTTCCAAAACTCCTACCGACTGACTTTAGAGATCGTCTCTATTCATATATTAGTCCTGGTGTACTGTGGTGTAGCGATCAGTTATCTATTGAAATTACAGAGCATTAGCCCATATGACTTGCTTTATGTTTGGCTGATCACCTGGATGACGGATACAGGGGCCTACTTTTCAGGGAAATATCTTGGCAAACATAGATTGAACCTGAAGGCCAGTCCTAATAAGACCCTCGAAGGCTTTATAGGAGGGATTTTTTTCTCTTTACTATCAGGTGTTCTTTTAGTCTTTCTATTGCCCCAACAGTATTCAGCGGACCGATCATCCTTCTACTCGTGGCCTGTTCTTATACCCGTGACAGTATTATTTGCCGTCATATCCATATTTGGAGATCTGGCAGAATCCATTATGAAACGCTCCGGCGGCGTGAAGGACTCCAGGAGCTACATTCCAGGTCATGGGGGGGTGTTGGATGTGATGGATTCATTGGTTTATACGGTACCACTCTTTTATTTCCTGCAGATTCTTCTGAAAAAGAGTTGAATAATTAAGCAAAAGCGTTATACTTAAACAATTGCAGGTTCTTTTCCCCAAAACAAGTGACAGAAATAAAGTCTTAATTTAGAGGTATATAATTCATTATGAACGTAAAACACCAATCTTCCTTTATCGATCCCGAACTGGCGAAAATCGCCCGTCTCTCAAAGTGGGAAATGATCTCCACAACTATCGCTATACTCATTCTGGGACTATCCTTTGTGATAAGCAGAGAAGCCGGGAGAAAGACCTCTGATCTTCTGCTTTTGTCTTAAGCCCCCTCATCCTGTTTTATGTCCATCAGAAAATCATCCGTTTGGCAGAAGATGGCTTTCCAAGTCTATTGAAATGGTTAGTGGGTCAACAAGTTCTTAATGTAATGATAGTAGCCGGCTTAGTTTTTCTACCGTTCTCAGAGGATTTCAGTCACCTAATGTTAGTGATCTCTATTCTTTTGCTTGTCTTGATCTTCCTTGTATCGATTGGGCTTAATATAAACGCTCTACTGAAGGCTAAATCAACAACTATTCTGTGGAACAGACCTCTTCACAAACCCTTTAAAGAAAAAATACGCTTAGAGAACTGGATCCATCTTAACGTCCAGAGCATCTTAAGACACTTTCTCTTTTTCCTTATATTCTTCAGTCACATCACTATCCTGTCCGTTTGGCTGGCTCAAGGTATTCAGCTTAAAGCAGATTTGGTTGCCTTACTGCCAGAGGACTTTCCTAGTGTTCGGGGTTTAAAAGAAGTTCAGGAGATATTTGGCGGCTTCGGCTATTTAATGATGGCTGTTGAGAGCGATGAGTCCGACAGGGAACGCAAGGAGATGACTGATCGTGGGATTCAGTTTGAAGACACGTACGAACAGTTAGCCAATGGTCAAATGAAGTTCTATCCACGAATTAATGAGGATGGGGTTGTCCAAGGGATGGATGAAAAAGCTATTCGCTTCACATCTTATATTGTTAAGTCAGATGGGAGTGAGCAAAATGGGAGTCCGACCAGGAAAAAAGTGAAATGGGAGGCTCAATTATATTATACCAAGCTATTTATGGATGTTTTAGTGAAGGGAGGGGAAAAAGGCCTTCAGGAGTTTCGGGAGCAAATTGAAGATAAGATCAGTAATCTCCTTGAACAGGAGGATACAGATAACGAAAAAAAGATTAAGGCATTAAACAAGTGGTTGAAGAGGGTAAAAGACCTTGAGGAGGAAGGATCCCTTAAGCAATTAAAGGGGCTTGACGCATTGGAGGAGGTCTCTTACTGCGATTATAAAAAGAATCTTGATGTTCTGAAGGATAGCAGCATTTTATACGCTGGGATAGGTGATTTAGCCCTTATTTATGGTCGCGCGAGAAAGAAGAAATGGGATGTGTTTGTCAACAAAATCGGCTTGGGACTCAAGCTTGAAGAGGCTAAAGGTATTAACTTTGATGATATTTTGAACCAATATAAAGGAGATCAGGACTCCACACGTTATCTCAGTGAAGAGGGCTATTATCTGAGCGGGAATAACAAGATGATGGTGGTCTTAGTGAAGCCTAGTAAAGCATCTTTAGACATTGAGTTCTGTAAAACCCTATACAAAAAGGTGAGACAGGAAACCGCAAAGACTAAATCCCTATTGATAAGTAAGATCAAAGATTATCCTAGTATAAAAATAGGCTATGGAGGGAGATACAGGCGTAAACCAGATGGCACCAGGGTAGTAGAAAAAGATATTGAATTGACTTCTTTTTTAGGCCTTTTATTCATTGTAGGAATTGTTGTTCTTTACTTTAGACGGTTCCAGGCACTGTTGCTGATAGGCTTACCTCTAATAATGGGGATAGTATGGACTTTTGGGGTGAGTTACTTACGTTTTGGCTATGTCAATATACTCACTGGCTTTTTATCTGTTATACTCATTGGACTGGGAGTGGATTTTGGGATTCACTTCCTCTCCAGATACTATGAGGAAAGGGATAAAGGAAAAACATTGGATGAATCCCTCTACCTGATGCTTACCAAGACAGGGAAAGCCTCTCTAACAGCTGTCTTCACCACTATTGGGGCTTTTTTTGCCCTTGTTTTTACGGACTTTAAAGGCTTCAATGAGTTTGGATTTATTGGTGTGATTGGCCTTTTCATGAGCTTTTTAGCGATGTTTTACCTGCTACCCACCTTTCTTATCTTGTTGGATAGACTTAAATCGTCATTGAGAGTGGTATTCATAGCTTTGCAAAACCAAAAGGTTCTGATCGCTGCAAACATTCTATTAATTATTCTCTTGTTTTTAAATATCTATTGGATATATGATTATCAACAAAGTACCCATATTGGTTCTATTATTCAAGTACCTTTTTACTATCTTGTTCTACCCTATCTCATTATATTAAAGGGCTTTATCTATCTGATTCAAAGATTACGTTCTCTCTCAACAGGCTTTTCCGTTTCAAGGTTCTTTTTCAAAAAACCCGGATTCGTCTTATTCGTCATGATTACCATAGTTGTAATATCATTTATTGCTGGATCACAGGTCTATTTTGAGTATAACTTTAGAAAGTTAGAAGGCATGTCCCTGGATTCCTTCAAAATAGAGGATAAAATAAGCGACCAATTTGATCTTTCTCTCACTCCAAGTGTTGTAATAGCAAATAATAAACCTGAGGAAAAGGAGATATTTAAAGCCTTTAAAGAGATTAAAAAAAGCAAGGGGAAAAAATCTACCATAGATATTGTTGATGCTTTGTCCAACTATATCCCAGACCATCAGTCCGAGAAGATGGAATTGGTGAGTGCCCTGAAACAGCTTGTGGAAGATTTTAACGATCAGGCGGAGGAGGAAGGGTTTAAGGAGGATGAGGAGGCTAAAAAGACGAATAAGCAATTGAATGAGATGAGTGAAAAGTATCTTGCCAATGTAGAACGAATTGCTGAGGAGAATGTACCTATTGAAGTAGTTCGTAACTTCAAAAATATCAGGAATACCGTGGATAAACGTACCTTCATTCAGCTTTTCCCAATTCGACAGCTGGGAGATGACGGTCAGAAAATAAAAGCCTTTGCTCAGGAGATCAGAGGCGTCCAGCTGAAGAACAAATGGGTCAAGTTAGAAGAATACTCCCAGCGTTCAGACCTCTCTGTAAGCAAAATAATAAGTAAAATCAAGAAGAACGATCTGGACTATGAAAATGAAAACTGGCGTCTTTCCCTGGATAGTCAAGTCTTATTGCCCAAACAGTATGTCAAAATCAAGGGGATTAATAGAGAGAAACTGAGAAGAAGAGTAAAAAATGGCCATATCCCTTATCAGGATAAGGGAGCCAAGTTTTATGTGTCTGTGGATAGCCAATGGATAGTGGAAGAAGAATATCGGGACCAGGAAAACTTAAGCCCCAAAGAGTTTAAGCATAAAATCGATACAAACGCTATTCGATATAAAAAAGAAAGCGATAAACGTCTTATTCTTTTGAAGGGCCAATGGTTCACTGAAAAAGACTATCTTAAAAAAATGAATATGAGTCACCAGGATTTAACTAAAGAAATAAATGACAATGAGCTCATTTATAAGATTGATAATAAGATACGATATATCTGGAAAAAGAAAAAGCTTCTAACAATGGGTGAATACATGACCCATAAGGGTCTCACCTGGGAAAGGCTTCAGAAACTTGTTTCCCAAAAGAAAGTCAAGAGTATCCAATATAAAAAACAAAAGGACACCTATTCTATTTACGTGGAGGGACGGGAAGTATCGGCGTCAGGTGAAAACCTTGTGTTGGCAGATGTACTCCTGCTGGTTGAAAAAGACGCGCCTTTCATTGTTTTGAGCGTTTTGATATTGACTGTTCTTTTTGTATACATTGACTTCAGAAGCCTGAAAAAGCTCATGATTGTTTTGATACCCCTATTCGCTGGTATTGTCTTGCTTTTTGGATTTATGTACGTGTTTGATGTCCAGTTTAACATTTTGAATGTTGTAGTTTTCCCCGTGATCATTGGGATTGGAATTGACAGCGGGGTCCATATTTATCATAGATACCAGGACGAAGGAGGTGGGGATATCTTTACTGTCCTCAAAACCACTGGAGTGGCTGTGACTTTTGCCTCACTCACAACGATATTAGGCTTTGGAGCATTGATTTTTGCCAATCACAAAGGGCTTAACACAATAGGCTGGCTGGCTGTTTTGGGGATTGGATCGAGTTTCATATTAGCGATCACTCTATTACCTAGCATCATACTCCTTTTGGAGCGATCCAAATTGGATAAGGATGAAAAGGCACCAAGATTTTCATTAGCTGGTATTTGGAATACCTTCAAGCAGATGGCTAATAAAAAAGCCCATTAAAACCTGTTGCCATTCTTTCTTTTGAGATTTTACTTGACAATCACCCTGTAAAACTTTATGATTCATATAAATTAGTGAGAAAGATGATTAGGAAATCATGAAAATCAAAAGAATGGAACTGGCTGATGGATGGTATCCAAAGGACAGGAAGCAGTGTGAGCAAAGAATCCTCCACTTCATAGAGGAGTATAATGCCTGTGAAGCAGGTAACTGGCTTGGCGGGATCGTCCCCCATGCTGGGTGGTACTACTCAGGAAAGCTCGCCTGCCAAACGATCAACCTGTTGAAACAGACTCAGCCAGACGCTCTTGTACTTTTTGGCGGCCATTTAAGAAAAGAAGACTCCATCACTTTCTATGATTATGATCTCTTTGAGACACCTTTTGGTAATATACATAACCATAATATCCTCTCTAAGGCTGTATTAAATGAACTCAGTGAGTCTATTGTGGAGGATCACTCTAATGATAACTCTGTTGAGATTGTCTTACCCTTTATCAAGTACTTCTTTCCAGACAGTC
Organism: uncultured Spirochaetia bacterium; assembly: GCA_913053665.1. GTDB lineage: Bacteria > Spirochaetota > UBA6919 > UBA6919 > UBA6919 > CAJXGR01. The sequence continues at coordinate 1,452 of CAJXGR010000068.1, read as the reverse complement.
CTGTAGTTGTATTTCGTTCTCCACCCTCTTATTTGGCTACTGAGCTTGGTAAAACAGTTGCTGAAAAGGGCAAAGAATTGGGCTTGGAACTATTGTTTTTAGGGTCCAGCGATTTAACCCATTACGGACCCAATTACCGCTTTACGCCTAAAGGTATAGGTGAAGAGGCGGTTAAATGGGTGAAAGAGCATAACGATAGGGAGTTTATTCGCTTATTACAGAGTATGAAAGGTGATTTAGCCATCAACCATTCCATAGAACACCTTTCAGCCTGCAGTGGAGGGGCCGCTGTATCTTGTCTCACGGCCTCCCAAAGCTATGGGCAGAAAACATCCGGCGAAATCGTGGATTACTACACCAGTTATGACATCCGAAAAGACTCAAGTTTCGTGGGTTACCTAGGTATGTTATTTTGAATACCATCAAAATGACCACTTATGTTGAAGACCAAAAGACCCTGGAGACTTGTGTCAATCTTGGATTTCATAAGGTATTAATTGAAGAACCTCACTTCTCACTACTCTGCCAAAAGGAATGGACAGAAAAGATCGATTACAGGCATATTGACTCCCTCTATGAAACGGGGAAAGCTTTAAATCCAGAACTTGAGATTGTCTTCAACCTTGATTTGATGGCCCATGACCAAGACCTTCAAGGGATCAAAGCTTTAATAGATCATCTTCAAAAGATCGGCTATGATGGTATTCGAGTTCAAGACATGGGTTTAGCTTCACTTGTTAAGAATATTGCCCCTGAAATCCATCTGGAAGTCCATACGGTTACCGGTAATTATAATAGTCAGGCAATTGCCTTTATAGAGAATGCTTTCAGCCCTTCTATCAAATCCATTGTCTTTTCTAAAGAGATTCCATATAAAGATTTAAAAGATATGAATGAGGCATCCACTCTCAACAACGAAATCATGGTCCACGGGCCAATTCTCTTGTTCTACAGTAAAAGACGCCTGATTCATGAAAGTGACTTCACTGAAGAATCCCATGTTGGGGCGGAGCGATACGGCCTCTTTCTTCAGGAGAAAAAACGTCCCGATGAATATTTTAGATTTCTCGATAATCCCCATGGATCCTTTATGTTCCATTCAGAAATACTCTGTCTGATTCGCCAAATCCCTAAAATCCTGGCTTTGGGTGTTCCTTTCGCCCTTTTTGACTTTAGAGGCGAAAAACTAGAAGTGATACGGGACGTAAGCAACGTTTTTAAAAGTCCATTACAAAAGCTTGAAAGCCCCTCTGGATGGGATGAAAAAGGTGATGAACTCATGGCCAGGATTCAAAAACACTATCCCCAAAAGCTTGGCGAAGGCTTTTTTCTGGAAAACCTCACAGACAGCCATACCAGGGTAAAAGAATCGGGAGAGACTCAGTGGGTGGCAAAAGTTCTTGGAGTGGTTAAAGAGAAAGTGATGGCTCTTGAAGTGCTGGTTCCAATAAG
>CAJXGR010000067.1 GCA_913053665.1 uncultured Spirochaetia bacterium | reverse complement strand
AAGAAGATTGAAGATGATCCTCAATATACCATTAGGACAGGACCTTACCGAGTGATTTATGAAGTGAATGAAGATGAGATTTTAGTATTAGTGGTGCGTATAGGTCACAGAAAAGATATTTACAATTAGTTCAGATGTCCAACGTTTTTTTGGAGACCTCTTGTCTTTGGAAGGATTTGACGATATTTTATTGGTATGAAAGTATTAGATAAAACCAATGAAGTCATTTTGTCCTGTGAGGAGTACGAGGCCTTAATCGAAGAGATTGAAGACCTGGAAGACGTGATTGATGCGTATAAAGCTGAAAAGCATGGTGAGTTTATTCCCTGGAAGGAAGCTAGAAAGAAATATTTAGATGTATGAAATCATCATTGAAAAGAAAGCTGATAAATATCTTTCAACTATTCCCAGCGAATACCAAGAGCGGATCAGGGGAAAAATTGATGAACTTGCCAACAATCCTTTCCCAAAAGGGGCTAAAAAGCTCAAAAAGGATGACGACAAGTTTAGCCTTAGAACAGGGCCATATCGAATAGTTTATAAGATCATCAAAGAAGAGTTATTGATATTAGTGGTGAAAATAGGCCACAGAAAAGATATTTACAATTAGACCTATAAGATCATTGCCAGTAATAAAATTGTAACGGATTGTTATTCTGAACACAGCAGAACAAAACACCCGTCATTCTCAACGTAACGGAGTGAACCACCCGTCATTCTCAACGTAACGGAGCGAAACACCTGTCATTCTGAACGTAACGGAGTGAAGTGAAGAATCTCTCTTCTACACGCTCACATTGATAAGAGAGATTCTTCACTCGAAGACTCACTCAGAATGACGCATGGTCGAAGACTCACTCAGAATGACGTATGACAGTGTCACTCAGAATGACGTCCAGTCAAAAACTCTCCCTGAATGACTTGTGACACAACAGGCTTGGGCTTTCCGATTATATTCTTTCAAGACTCCTTAAAACTTACCGTTCAACCGATGGATGATTCATCAGATGGTCAAAGAGATGCCATACTTCACACTCAGATAGTTCTCAACCGTCTGACGTTCAGAGTCACTTAGAGCGGTATTGTAAACGATGATTTCTGCTATATATCCACCAAATGGCTGGGGTGGAGCGAAACGGTTACCGATATAAAAATTATCTGTAACAGTTGTTGTGCCGGGATTCGCAGTCAGTGCATCAGTTAAGGTTTGTAAAATCCCATTAATATGCAAAGTATGATTGGCATGAGTACCATCGAATCGGTGAGTTGTAATTTTAGCTATATTATCAGCTGCCCAGTTAAGAGATAAATCCTTGGAGCTTTGTGTAGTAACTATATTTCGTGATACTAAAAAGGTATAAGTCGTTGTGTTCCATAAATATAATCCATCATTACTATTTGTATCCGCACTGTGTTCATATATGAGACTAGGGCCAGTAGCAGATGATTGAAACACACAGAATATAGTAAATATTCCTATTGTAATAGGTGTAGTAGTTAATAAATGACTGCTAAAACTGAGTGCTGGCCTACCATTTATAACATTATCAACCCATATTGGCTGATTGGCAGGAGTACCCTGTGAAGCATCATTTCCATTACCTGACTGATCCGCCCAATTGCTGACACCTGTTGCAATAGTAATCCCGGCACCAGCTTTAAGCCAAAGACTGAGTCCCGATATTTGAGCCGGTGTATTCTCATCCACCAATGGATCCCAGAAATCGTGGGAGTTGATGCACCCTGTTAAGAGGCTAGCCCCTGCTACTTGACCGGTTCGTTTGATAAAATCACGGCGTTTCATGATGGGATCTCCTGAAAGTAAATCATTCTACCGATACATAGATCATCAGACTGTTAGAGAGATATTGTATTTTACGCTCAAATAGTTTTCCACTGTTTCCCGCTCAGAGTCACTTAAGGCACGATCATAGAAAATCACTTCCCCTATATCCCCATCCAAAAAGCGATGAGTCATGTTCTGACCACCTGTTTTTGATTGTCCTCCAATGGTAACAGGTCCAGCATTTGCTATCCTTGTGGGGCTTTCCCTAATTTCTGTTGTAGTTAACTGACTTAAAGTAATCCCAGCGGAAGCTCTTAAAATACCATCCACAAATACTTTTTGGATGGAGCCAAACCCGTGACAATAGAATATTCACTGGTGGTTTTTGCTAATGTGTATGAGACAGCCGTTCCCCCCCACGCAGTGGCTGTTAAAAACTTAACACCATTGGAACGATAGACCAGACCATAATTAGCAGGAGCGTTAGCTCCAAAATCAAATACGAAATCACTATCAGACCCTGTGGTAATGTTACTCCTGCAAACAGCAAATAGAGTGATGCCATCATTTGTGCTGAAGAGATAATTGGACCCAAGAGTCAGGTAGTTTCCTGGAATAACCGAAACACCGTCAAAACGAAGGACAGGTCTCCCATTGGTAGCATTATCCACCCATACAGGCTGGTCTGAAAGGGTTCCCTGACTAGCATGATTCCCATTACCCGACTGATCATCCCATTGACTTACTTGGTTCGAGGCATTCTTCGTAACACCTGCGTCCGCCTTAAGCCAGAGCGGGAGTATTCTCATCCACCAAGGGATCCCAGAAATCGTGGGAGTTGATACAGCCAGTCAGCAGTGTAGCACCTGCTACTTGACCGGTTCGTTTGATAAAATCACGTCGTTTCATAGGTTACTCCTAAAAGATGATAGAATAGATAAATGGACCATAATATTATTCCCAAAGTATAAAGCAAACAGTCCTCAATTTCATCGATTTGTTTGTTTGACAGGTCACCTATTCTTGTTATCAATCTTGATTTGTCTATCACTCGCATTTGGTGGCATAAGGCAACAGAGTCCTGGGCCAGGCCAGTAGATAATTGATCCAATAAAACACAGCTTTTTAGTTTGGAACGCTTCAAGTTTGTTGTTATTGGAATAATGATAACTGTATTTGTATGGAGGGTAATAAAATCGTTCTGCAAGATAATCACTGGCCTTTGACCTTTTTGCTCAGAGCCTTTGGCTGGATCTAAATCTGCAAGAAAGAGATCACCCCTCTTCATCTTCAGCCCTCAGTATTTGATTATAGGATTCTATACCTTCCTCTGCAAGCCTCCTGTCAACTTGATCGAAATCTTTATATAGTTTTGCCTGTTCTGTTTTTTCCAATTTATCTTTAATGATAACAGTTACTTCCTCTCCTTCCTTCAGTTGTAAATCAATAGGCAGTTGAATGGAGTGATTATGGACTTTTAATTTGAACCTTTTCATTGTTTAGTCCTCTTTTTGCTAGTCATAGATATAGACTGATGCTTTTGTAGGAGCAAACCTGTGAATCTGTTGAATTGAGCGTTTTTAGCACAAATGTCATTCTGAACGCAGCGGAGCGAAGTGAAGAATCTCTCTTCTATACGCTCACATTGATAAGAGAGATTCTTCCCTCGAAGACTCACTCAGAATGACGCATGGTCGAAGACTCATTCAGAATGACGCGTCAATTCAACACTCTCCTGTGTGTTTGCCCTATAGGAGGATAGACACATGGGTCTATCCCTACATCCATAAAGAATTTACCACGTCCCACTTTTTTTAAATAGACTTTATATTTCATAAACACCTCTAAACTCATTTCAAATAGAACTTTAATAACTATGTATTCTAATTTATCCATCTCTCCAATCCATCAAAATCGATGACTCAGACCGACTGTAGGGATCAGAAAGTAGTCCAGGTTTTTGACTAAATCACTCTCATTCATGTCCTGAGCCACATAAAGACTTCCGCCTAGCAAAAGAGACCACGTCTTTGACAAGTATATATCCACTTCGAGAGCAGGTTTCAAGACCATTAATGCCGAAAAGCCGCTACTCCGCACCGTTGAACTCGTGTAAGTCGTTATAAATCCAATGCCAAGCTTGGGATAGAGATAAAACCCATTGGAAAGCTTTAGCTTGGGAAAGAGGGATATGGTGAATGGAACAGCATGTACCGTGTTGGATTGAAAAAATGAATCCTTCGCCTTGTAAGCAAAATAACCGATTTCGACCTCCCAGTAAACAGTCTTACTTTTATATATGGTATCCTTAAGACTCACACCAACGTATGGAAGTAAGAAGGTCGTCTTTCCCCCTATACGCCCAAAGATAATGGGGAAGCCTCCTCGAAAGCTTACTTCACTATAAATGTTAGGACGTTGCTTTTTTGGAGAGTCTTTTCCACTCACCATTACTGGGTTGATGAATAGAACAAGGAGGATTGAAGCAATACTGTATTTCATTATAAGCCTGTTAAAAAGATTCATTCTCAAGTCCTCGGCGGTCTTTTATATAAATTGAGTCGTTATTGCTTAATAATATAGCACTTTATAAAAACAAAACTGACTTAGCGTAGCGATACGGGAGTTTATGATAATATGAATAGAACACTTATCGGCTCATCCAATGGGTATATTGACAGATCGATTTTCCTTTAGTATTTTCTGTATCGGTCGAAAATGACTTGAATTGTTATCACCTGTCACTTAAATCACACTATTGTGAGCTTTTCATGAAAATATATTGCTGGAACGTCAATGGCATCCGGGCGGTTGCCAAGAAAGGATTTTTAGACTGGTTCAAAGAGTCAGACGGAGATATGATCTGCCTCCAGGAGACCAAAGCCTTCCCCGACCAATTGGAAGATAACTTAAAGCATCCCGATGGCTATCACGCCTATTGGCACAATGGAACCATGAAAGGCTATGCGGGCGTGGTGACCTACGCTAAGCAAAAGGCTCTCAATGTCCGATATGCCTTCGGTCAGAGCGTCGAGATGTTTAGCCATGACGGCAGGATTGTTGAGACCACTTTTTCTGACTTTACACTAGTCAATATCTATTTCCCAAATGGCAACCCACGATCCAATGGGACGGAAGTCCTCTCCCACAAGCTCAAGTTCTATGAATATTTCCTCAGTTATATGGATCAGCTTAAATCTGAAGGCAAATCCATAATCGCCTGTGGGGATTTTAATATCGTCCACACTGAGATTGACATCGCCCGTCCAAAGGAAAACGAGAACTCTATTGGCTACACACCTGTTGAAAGAGCCTGGATTTCCAAGGTTATAGATCATGGATACCTTGATGTATTCAGACATCTCAACCCTGATGCCCGCGATCACTACACTTGGTGGTCCTATAGAACCAAAGCCAGAGAGCGTAATATCGGCTGGCGGATTGATTACTTCTTTATCACACCCGATCTAAAAGACCAGGTCCGAGGAGTCGGCCATCAGACAGATGTCATGGGTTCAGATCACTGCCCACTGTTTCTGGAACTGGATATTAAATGATAGAAAGGGTGAATAGCCTGTCGCTCTGACTTTAGGGCTCTTCTGCAAAAAACCATCTTTGTACCGGGGCAACCTACTAGACTAAAAAAATGATGTGTTGTAGTATATGTGATACTCAAAAGGAGGCTATAAATGATCACTGTAGAAAAGACAATTGAGGTAAATAGAACGACTATCCGACTGCTACCCGATGGATACATGATCGATCGGGACTTATGGAATAAGGATATTGCTAACACTTTGGCTGAACGGGAGAATATTCAACTCACCCAGGAGCATTGGGAAGTCATTAACTATCTCAGACACTATTATCATGAGTTTCTGATCTCTCCAAATATTAAAGTCCTTGTGAAGCACATGAAAACCATATTAGGTGAAGATAAAGTGGATAAAAAGCATTTGTACACTATCTTTCCTAATGGTCCGGCCTATCAGGGCTGTAAGATAGCGGGTTTACCCAAACCCAAAGCCTGTGTAGACGGATAAAAAGCTCTTCCAACTCGTGATCTGTAGGGGCGGGGTGACCCTGTCTCTACAGATACTTATAGGTAATGATCACATGTCTCGTTCATCAAAGTGGACACAGCCATACTCAGATCCCGTTATCAGAAAGCTATCGTCCAGGTTCGTACGTATATTTTCTGTCTGACACATGATATTATCCTTGGCGAATCCCTCATAGCTTTTAGCAATCTTGGGACTGATACACCAGCCATTAATATTGCTGTCCCCTTGGCCTCTTGGAACCCAAAACTGACAATCCTTACAATATTGCATCCGTGTTAACGTGTCCTGGCCTGTTAGGCCGCTTGTTTCGCCATTTCTTCATAGACGGGTTTCCATGTCTTGGACTGCTTTTCATAGAATTTCTCCAGGTACTGGGCGCAATAAACATTATCAATCGTTCCCTTCATGTCTCCTTTTTCAAGGGTCTCAAGGGCTTTTTTGCCATAGTCTGCACACTCTTCACCCACCTCTCGAATCTTTTCCCAGTGAGAAACGGCTTCAATTTTAAATGCAAAGGTATCAGGTAGTTCCTTAGCTTCTTTTAGAGAGTTGACCGGAGTTTTTCTTGGCCCAAAGGTTGTTTCCCAACCTGTTTCTGCCCACTTCATTGACCGATCAATGGCGTCTTTTACTTTTGATTTCATATCTTGACTCATCAGTGGTTTCCTCCTTTTGTATATTTAATATTCTTTAGATTTAACTCCCTGTAAGGGTGACTCGGCGAGTCGCTCTTACAGGCTCCAAAAGGATTATAAATCTTCACCCATTCCCATGTGAATATAGCCACTGGGACAAACCTCTGCACAGATGTGACAGCCAACACATTTGTCATATATTGTATACATGACTTCACCGATCGGGTTTTTCTTGAACTTGATGATCGCCTCTTGAGGACAGTAAAGCATACACTCATTGCACTCAAAGCATAGACCACAACTCATACAGCGTTCTGATTCCTTTTGAGTCGTCTCTTGATCCAGGTTTTGGAGGATCTCTTTATAATCCCCTATCACTTTGTCTATTTTACGATGGCTTCTCTTAAGTTGAGGCACACGAGGGAAATAATAAGATCCAAGATCCTCAAAGGGAATCACGTCTTGCCGACCGGCTTCAGAGAGGGGAAGTCCTTTCACATAAGCGTCCATCTTCTCAGCGGCCTGACGACCATGACCAATGGCAGTTGTGAGCAGGGTTAGAGATAAAGCATCACCCCCTGAGAATACATCCGGCATATCGGGGATCTGATAAACTTTATTCACTTTAAGCCATGGCCCACCATTCTTTAGACTTTCTAATCCTTCCAAATCCAATATCTGACCAATGGATGAGACGATCATATCTGCATCAATGACAGATTCAGTGCCTGGAACAGGTTTATATCTAAGAAATGGGATAGGTGAGTTCCAGCCATCTTCACCTTTTTCCTTAGGTTGCATCTGAACGACCTTCAGGCCAACAGCTTTCCCATCTTTTATTTCGATTCCCTGACTTCCAAGACTGTATTGGAATTTAGACCCTTCGCTTTGAGCTTCATGGAATTCAGAAGGACTGCACTTCATATCTTCTCTGGAAACCCCTGACACCAGAGTTACATCCTGACAACCTCGTCTCAGAGCCAAACGTAGGGCATCCATGGCCACATCCCCATCACCAATCACAATAACCTTCTTCCCGACAGGCATGGAGGAACCTTTAGCCACGTATTCCTGGAGGAAATCAATGGCATTCGTAACACGTGGTGTGTTATCGCCGCCTGGAACAGGAAGATCGCGGCCCTTTTGAGCACCGATCCCCATGAACACAGCGTCGTGATCTTTTCTTAATTGCTCTAAACTTATATCCTTACCTATTTTTACATTGGTCTTGACTTCAATGCCCAGATCAACGATACGTTGGATTTCAGCATCCAGTACCTCGAGAGGGACACGGTATTCAAGAATCCCGTATCTCATCATCCCGCCTAACTTTTCAAAGGCCTCATAAAGTGTGACCTTATGGCCTTTCAGGGTAAGGTGATAAGCACAGGACAGTCCAGCAGGGCCAGATCCGACCACGGCAATGTGTTTTCCTGTTGAAAGTTGGGGTTTATCAAACTTAAGACCCTGTTTGATCGCATAGTCCCCAATAGCGTGTTCGACAGCATTGATTCCCACTGTTTCATCCAGGTACTGGCGATTACAAGCCCCTTCACAAGGAGCCGGACAGACTCGTCCCATAACAGCAGGAAATGGATTTTTCTCAGTGATCCGATTAAAAGCTGCCTGCCATTTATCTTCAAACTTCTCAACACCCCGAAGGATATTGTGATAACCTCTGATATCTTCGTCAGCAGGGCATCCAGCCGTACATGGGGGGACACGACGCTCATAGGTCGGACACTTATGGCTGACTTCACCAAAAGCTACAACTCGCTCAAGGCCTTTCTCCATCGTAAATTCCGGGTACTGATAGTTCATGACAAAATCGAGTACAGGATTTGATTCTTTAGGACTAATAGTCATAAAATACCTCCTTTTAAAGGTTGAATAACTTATTATTAAAGATTTAAAACCGTCTATAAGAATACCTGTGTGGATAAGGATACCCCCTCCATGTCTTATGAATGGTAGGGGCGTCCTTATTTATCTTATCAAACAGGTGTTTTAAATACGTATTATTTAAAAACGAACATGCGCGGACTGATTAAATGAAGTCCTGGCATGGCGATAGCTATCAATGAGGTACTTGTCGAAAGGAAGTTCTGTTTCTTCAAAAAAACGTTTCCATCCTATACGATTGATCCATTCACCCAAACGCTCCCAATTTTTACCACCTTCTTTATAGGCCATCAGGATGCGTTTCACTACATCATTCACTTCAGGCCAGCGTGGAGGATTATTAGGCAATCCATGAGCCACCAATTTCATATTGGTAGGGCGAGTCCGTGCATTTGAGTTCTTTCCTCCCACCCAAACAGCCAACAGAGAGTGATCCGGGTGATTGATCTCCATAGCGGGACAGGCACCAAAGCAGGCACCACAACAGATACATTTATCTTCTACAACCATAAGAGACGGTTTCCCGTTCACCATTGTGGGTCGGATCGCAGCTACCGGACATCGAGCCACAGCTTTTGGCATCTCACAGATGGCAGAAAGAATCTCATGGTTAATCCGAGGTGGACGAGTGTGCTGGATAACAACAGCCAGGTCAGCCTGTCCTCCACAATTGATTTCACAGCATGAGGTCGCTAGACGCACTCTATTAGGCATTTCCTCTTTAATGAAGTCCTCAAAGAGACTGTCCATCATACTTTTATTCACACCTGAAGCGTCTGTAGCAGGTATATCACAGTGAAGCCATCCTTGTGTATGGGCCACGGCCGATATGGAATTTCCTGTTCCACCCACAGGATGCCCTATAGCTTCCAGGTCTTTGATAAGAGCTTCTGCATTTTCCCAGGACGAACACATGAACTCTATGTTATTCCGGATCGTGAATCTCACATAGCCTTCAGCATATTTATCTGCCAAATCACAAAGCCTGCGGACAATATCAACCGTAACCTGCCGATGGGTTCCCGCACGAACAGTAAAAAGCTCATCTCCGCTTTCTGCCACATGTCTTAGTGTTCCAGGTCTTGGACGATCATGATATTTCCATTTACCATAATTCTTTACACACAGAGGATGCAATTGATCTTTATAATTTTTAGGACCCGATTCAATCGTTTCCCATTCTCGCGTTTCTGTTGCCATAATATCTTAACTCCTTCTAAATCTATTCTAAATACTTAATTCTTAATAGGCGACCTTAAAGAATGGATTGTCCCTTGGACTGCTCACCATATCAATATGAGCTTCAAGACCCACGTCTTCAAGAAACTGATAGATCCCGACTCGTTCAATGGTTTCTCCAATTCGTTCATGGTCTAAACCATTATCACACCACCATTCAATCATTTCGTCAGCAAGTTCTATGAATTCGTCTATGTCTTTCTTCGTATCCAGCTTTCTGAATGGTATGAGCATGGAACCAAGCATGCTACCAACTTTAAGGTGACTCTTCCCACCGATCAGAACAGTAACTCCTCGTTCTTTCCCGGGAGAAAGAACTTCAGGCATCACATTCAAGCAGTGCATACAGTGAACACAGTCTCTATTTTCAATCTCAAGCTCATTGTCATCACTCAGGGAGATACACTTAGTCGGGCACAAGGTGATCACTTCATTCACAAGACGGTTGACTCCATGTTTCCCCATCCACTCTTTGAATGCAGGCTTGTCAATCTGTATATTATCTTTCCACATGCCGATGACGGCGATGTCAGACCTTTGAATCGAATTCATACAGTCGTTAGGACAGCCGGAGAACTTGAACTTGATCTTATAGGGAAGTTCGGGGCGGTGGACAAAATCCGTGAAGTGGGTGAGTATCTGCTGATGAGTCTCTAAAGTATCATAACAGGCTTGTTCACAGCGGGCAGGACCTACACAGGAGGCTCCTGTTCTAACGGTAGCACCGGCTCCCCCAAGATCCCAACCTTCCTTGTTGATGTCGTCAAAGAATTCCTGACAGTGTTTTTCTTCAATCCCTTGAAATTGAAGATTCCCTGTCTGGCCGTGCATTGAGATCATTCCTGAACCGTGCTTTTCCCAGATGTCGCACAAATCCCGAAGGTTCTTCGAGCTGTAATGCATCCCAGGAGCAGGCTGGACACGAATTGTATGAAATTCGGTGGCTTCAGGTATCTTGTCAGAGATCATGGAGTATCGGCTAATAATCCCTGATCCGTAGCCCCGAACGCCAACAACTCCTCCTTTCCAGTAGCCTAGCTTGGTTTGATAGGAGTATTCAAGCTGATCCATTACTCCACGAAGCATGGGTTTTTTAGTACGCTCGGCAAGTTCTTTAAATCCCTTTATGAAGCTAGGCCAAGGGCCTTCTTCGAGATTATCGATCATTGGTGTGGGGTTTAGGAATTTTCCATTGTTCTTATCTGCCATAATTGATTACCTTTCCTTTATTTAATTTTAGTCTGGGTATAGTCCACCCATGTTTTGTCAAGAAATTAACGTTAATATCCAAACAGGCAGGCGAAATAGAAGTCATTTCGCCTTTAACTCAAAGGCTACTAAAAAAGTAATATAAATCTTCAATAACTTTCAAGTCTTTTTTTATTTAATTGTAACTATTAAGTGCAAATATCGGTGAGGCAGAGATTTAGTACAACACCATCACAGAGACCAAAATCTAAAGATTGCTTATCCTTACCGATCTCAGTGGTTAAATAGTTACCTATTCACTACAAAACTATCGAATGAGTTGATATCACCCAACTTGTTTTGCAATTCATACAATATATACAACAGCCCATATCCAGGAAAAGTTCCTTAATATTATAAAAAAACGTGACGAAACAATCTACTATTGGAATAACAGTAAGATATATTATTCATTTTTTATACTGTCTCATCATTTTGGAGGGAACAACCCGATGAAATCACTTATAAGTGTTTTATTATGCTTATCCCTATCGATGGCTTTTGGAGCAAGGAAACGCCCTGATTTATTCGACGCCATCAAAGCAGGGAACAAGAAATCAGTCCTAAGGTTCCTTAAAAAGAGTGTCCGTATCAACGCTAAAAGAAAAGGCAAAACGCCTCTCATGACAGCCGCAAGATACGGCAGACTGAATATCGCCAGGATATTGATTGAAAAAGGGGCAAACATTCATGTCAGGGAAAAATCCACGAGTCAAACAGCCTTGCATATAGCTATTTATAATCATCATCCGTCTATCGCTCTTCTACTTATCAAAAAAGGTGCCTTTGTCAATGAGAGAGCCTCATATGAAGTTTATCGTTATCCTGGTAGCACAACCCACTGGACTCCCCTCCACTTGGCGGCTCGATCTGGACAGGTGAAGGTGGTTCAACAGCTCTTGGAAGCGGGAGCACTGGTCAATACAATGGATGACATCCAGAAAACACCCCTACACTTTGCGGCAGGACGTTATCTGGGATCAACAGGCCCATACGCTTACGAAAAAGTGACCATTGACACATTCAAAGCGAGAATAAAAGAACAGTTAGACGTTGTAAAACTCCTTCTGAAAAGAGGAAGCCTTGTGAATACAAAAAATATAGATGGCTG
>CAJXGR010000066.1 GCA_913053665.1 uncultured Spirochaetia bacterium | reverse complement strand
ACTTTTCTCAATGATAAGAGTCTGAAAGAGATGATAGAGAGTAGATATGACTCTGTGGCAAAGGATTTCATTAAAAGAGTTGTGTTGGTGAACGGTCTCTACTCATCGGAAGAAGGGGTGGAAAGGATAATGGTTCGTGTGGACGGGGATTTTAAGGATGTCTCATGGGAAGAGTTATTTAAAGGCAAGTTCAAGCGGTCTAAACTTCGGGGGCTTAGAAGGGGTGAGAAGCTTTTTCAGCCTGAGGATCGGGATAAGCCTTCCATAATTGTTTCATCCAGTAAAATGATCATTTCTCCCATAAAGCAGATCCTGAAGGCTAATCAAATATTAAGCTCAAGACGATGGAAACTCAGGCTCAAAAGGGAGTTCTCATCAAAGTTAATCGATAAAGCTTTAAGTAAAAGACTCTTGATGGTTAGTTACACTCCCCCCAAAAAGGCTGTTAAAGATATTGACGCTGGTATGAAGGCTGATTTCCTGGATGTTGTCCCATTATATTTCCCCATGTTGACATCGAAACGCTCCATTCTTGGGATAGGCCAATCAGGAAATGATGTACAGTATTACTGGAGTGTTGAGTTCTCTAATCTACAGGACGTTAAAGATGTTAAGGGCATTTTGATTGGCGGGAAACATTTATCCAATCTACTCTTTAGAAATATGAAGCCCGTTAAAAAGCTGGTGGACAAGATGGAGATTGTGAGTGATGCCAGGACTGTTGCCATCAAAGGATCCATCAACCCGACTGATGTGAAGAATATGATAGCTTTTGTCAAAGAGAGAATCAAGGTCTATACAAAGCAAAGAATTAGGAGGAGATCTCAATACTCATCCTTAAGTTATCAGGAAAAGGAAAAACGACGCAAAGAAGAAGCCAAAAAGCTTTACACACAGGTATTTAAAGCCTTTGCTGCCAGGAATTACAGGCAGATGTCACGGCTTATCACCAAGCCCCTGAAAGTGAGACTTGATTCGAGTCGATTTAAAAGTATGTCCAAAGAAATCAATGCTCTTGGCAAGGTCTCAAAGATTCACGTAATTAGTGCCTGGAAATCAACCAATGACCTGAACAAGGAATATATGTATGTAAGAGGAGCGATCACCTTTCAGCAGAAGAATAGTGAAACAAAACGCTCTTTAGACATTGTTTTTTATAAAGAAAAAGGGAAATATAAACTGAATAAGTTTGAATTATCCCTAAACTAGTAAAAAAGACTTGAACATTTCTAAAAATGAGATATAATTAGACGATACGCCTATGAAAAAAATCATTCTCTTGACCATTCTGATTATCAGTGTCACGTCCTGCGTTCAGGATGATCAGGACAACATTAACACCTTTTTCATGTTCCCGAATCCCTATAACGCAAGCTCCGGGAATGCCACCTTCCAGATTGGCCTGAACAGCTTTACAACGAACACAACTGTTACGATCACCGTCAAGGATCAGGCGGGACAGCTAGTCTGGACACTCAGTCAAACGGCGACGGCCACAAGCTTTACGATCACATGGAGTGGGGAAAACCTGAGTGGCAATACGGTAGTACCGGGAATTTATCGGGTGGAAGCAAAGGTAAGCGGTGAGTCTTCGGGTGAAAAAACCATTGAAATACTTATTATATAAAGTATTGCTAGTGATAAGCTAATAACTGACAAGTTTATTAATTCCCTGTAGGGGTGAACCCACGTGTTTACCCTTCCACGGGGGCAGACACGTGGGTCTGCCCCTACAGACTAATCACTATCCCATGAGGCAGGGACTTTATGGAGCTTTTTAACAACCCATCACAGGCCTCTTCTAAACTCAAACCTCTTGCAGAACGAGTTAGACCCACGTCATTCGATCGTTTCTTTGGCCAAAAGCATATCTTAAACGACAAATCTCTTATTCCCACTATGGTGAAAGGACAGAGCCTTCGATCCTTGATTTTATGGGGGCCACCCGGCAGCGGGAAGACCACATTAGCTTATGTGATTGCACAAGAGAGTAAGCTGGAGATGTTCTCACTCAACGCAATCTCCTCGGGTGTCCAGGATGTGAGAAAGGTCATCGAGAAGGGGAACCTTCAGGCCAGGCATTACAGTCGCCAGATCCTTCTATTCATTGATGAGATCCATAGATTCAATAAAAGCCAACAGGATTCTCTCCTCCACGCAGTAGAACATGGGGATATTGTCCTCATTGGGGCTACTACCGAGAATCCATCCTTTGAAGTCAATTCCCCTCTTCTCTCACGCTGTCAGGTCCTTAAACTCAAGGCTTTAGACTCAGATGAAATCAGAAAGGTGATTCACTCAGCGATTCATGAAGACATCATCCTGAAAAACATGGATGTACAGATCGATGAGGAAGCCCTCGATGTCCTGGTTCAATGGGCGAATGGAGACGCCAGGATCGCCTTGAATACCCTGGAAAGCTCTGTAGAAATGGCTGAAGAGGAAGGATCCATCGTCGCCATCAGCAAAGATCATGTTCAGCAAGCAACCCAGAAGAAAGCTATACTCTATGATAAAAAGGGAGATTTCCATTATGACGTGATCTCGGCATTCATAAAGAGTATGAGGGGAAGTGATCCCCAAGCCGCTTTGTACTACCTGGCCATCATGCTGGAGGGGGGGGAAGACATTGAGTTCATCGGCCGAAGAATGATAGTCCTGGCCTCAGAGGATATTGGAAATGCTGATCCTCAAGCCTTAGTCCTCAGTGTCTCTTGCCTCACAGCGATCCAAAATATTGGGATGCCTGAAGCAAGGATCATACTGTCTCAAACGGTTAGCTATCTAGCGTGTGCTCCCAAAAGTAATGCCAGTTATATTGCCATCAAGAAAGCGATGAAAACCATTAAGGAAAAGGGTTATGACGTCCCCATGCATCTAAGAAACGCACCCACAAAGCTGATGAAACAAATGGGACATGGCAAAGGCTATCAGTACCCTCATGATCACGAAGGGCATTTTGTATATGAGTCCTATCTCCCCGACTCGATTCAAGGTGAAGTGTTTTATGAGCCTGGCGATCTGGGCCATGAAAAAGCTATCAAGAAGCGTCTTGAAGATTTGTGGGGCCCATGAGATAAAGATATCAATTTTGGCCCTCCTCTTGACGATCCATTGAATAATATTGTACTTTATTAAGTATTCAGTCATAGTGCGGGCCCTTAAAAATGAAAAACTTTGTTCACCTTCATACCCATTCCCATTATTCCCTTTTAGACGCAGCTGTTACCGTTAAGAGTCTGGTTGAAAAGGCCAGTCAATTGGAGATGCCCGCCTTAGCCCTCACCGATCATGGGAATCTTTTTGGGGCCATCGAATTCTATAAAGAGGCCAAAAAGAAGGGTGTTAAACCCATTATCGGCTGTGAATTATACGTAAGTAACGGCCCACACAAAGACAGGGCGATTCCAAGGGGAGAGAAAAACTATCATCACCTCATTGTCCTCGCTCGTAACTTCAAGGGATACCAAAACTTATTGCAACTGGCCTCCATGGCTTATACGGATGGCTTTTACTATAAACCTCGTGTCGATAAACAAGCTCTGAGAGAGTACTCTGAGGGGCTAATATGCCTTACCGCCTGTTTGGGAGGGGAAATTCCTCACGCTATCCTGAAAGGCGATGGTGAGAGAGTCATCAGGGTGATTCATGAGTACCAGGAGATCTTTGGAAAAGAGTATTTCTTCCTGGAACTTCAAAATCATGGCATTGAAAAGCAACACCAGGTCAATGAAGTCCTTAATACCTTATCCAAAGAGTATCATTTCCCTCTCATCGTCACCAATGACGTTCACTACTTGAATCAGGAAGATCAGGAAGCCCACGACATTCTACTCTGTATTGGGACGCAATCCAAGGTGACGGACGAAAAAAGAAAACGTTACTATGGGGATCAGTTCTACTTCAAGACCTGTGATGAGATGCTAAAAGCCTTTCCTGACAATGAAGAAGCCCTCGATAACACCCTACGTATTGCAGAGATGTGCGATCTGGAGCTGAAGTTTAAATCGAACCTTCCTGAGATAGACGTTCCAGAGGGATATAATGCGGATACCTATCTTCATCATCTTTGTAGCAAGGGATTGACCAATCGATATGCTGATATTACCCCTAAGACCCAAAAGCGTCTGGATTATGAATTGGGTATCATTTGTCAGATGGGCTTTGCGGGGTATTTTCTTATTGTCTGGGACTTTATAAAATATGCCAGATCCCATGATATAGCGGTTGGGCCGGGGAGAGGGAGTGCTGTGGGATCCTTGGTGGCTTATACTCTGGGAATTACCAATCTGGATCCCTTGAAATATCATCTTATCTTTGAGCGTTTTCTCAATCCTGAACGGATATCCATGCCGGATATTGACACGGACTTCGAGGATGGGAAACGAGATCAGGTGATCAATTATGTGATCGAGCGTTATGGAAAGGAAAAAGTGGCCGGGATCATCACATTCGGTGCCTTGAAGGCGAGAGGAGTGATCCGTGATGTGGGGCGAGTCCTGAATATCCCTTTGAATGAAGTGGACCGTATCGCCAAGCTCATCCCGGGAGGCCCAGGTGTCACGCTGAAGGACGCATACAAGAACGTCCCGGATCTTAAAGCTCTGATCGATGGTTCAGGAAACTATCAGAAGTTATTTCATCTTGCCCAAAAGCTGGAAGGCATGAACCGACACGCCGGAACCCATGCGGCCGGGATTGTGATTGGCTCAGAGAATCTATCGAACCTTGTTCCACTCTATGCGGACTCCAAAACAAAGAGCATCTCCACCCAATTTGAGGGAAGTTATCTAGAGGAATGCGGCCTTCTGAAGATGGATTTCCTGGGTTTAAGGAACTTGTCCGTGATCCAGAAGTGCCTGGAGCTTATCGAAAGCAGGACTCACGAAAAACTGAACATAGATCATATCCCACTGGATGACACAAAGGTCTACAAACTCCTCCAATCAGGTGCCTCCCTCGGCATTTTCCAGTTGGAAAGCTCCGGTATGCAAGAGATGATGAGCAATCTGAAACCTGAGGCATTTGAGGATATTATTGCCCTCAACGCCTTATACCGCCCTGGGCCACTGAATTCCGGGATGGCGGAGAAGTTTATTCAGCGTAAACGGAATCCTGAGAAGATAAAGTATCAGCATCCTTTACTGAAAGATATATTGGAAGAAACCTATGGTGTTGTGGTCTATCAGGAGCAGGTGATGGAGATCGCACGGGCTATAGGCGGCTTTAGTATGGGCAAAGCGGATGAACTTCGTAAGGCTATGGGGAAAAAGCTTAAGGATAAGATGAACAGCCTGAAAGCTCTCTTTGTGGAAGGGGCTGTGGAAAGGGATATTGATCAACATTTCGCTGAAATCCTTTATGACCAGATGGCAGAGTTTGGTGAATATGGATTTAACAAGTCCCATAGTGCCGCTTATGCCCTCATCACTTATCAAACGGCCTTCCTTAAGGCGAACTATCCCATTGAGTATATGGCGGCTCTCCTATCCTGTGATAAAGACAATACGGACAAGATTGTTGAATATGTGGCTGAATCAAAGACAATGGGTATTAATATCCTCCCCCCCTCTATCAATCATAGTATGGTTGATTTTGCCATAGAGGATAACAAGATACGTTTTGGCCTCTCAGCGATCAAAAATGTGGGTTCAACAGCCGTCCAATCCATTATTGAGTCCCGTATCGCTTTGGGACCCTTTGAAACGCTTTATGACTTGTGTGAGAAGGTGGATCTCAGAGTTGTCAACAAGAAAGTGCTGGAATGCCTTATCAAATCAGGGGCCTGCGATGGCTTTAATCTCAATCGGCCGAGCCAACATAAACTCATCGATCAGGCATTGGACTTTGGCCAATCAGCCCAGGCAGACAAGAATAGCAACCAGATATCTCTTTTTGGAGAGGACGAAACGCCTACCATTAAGCCCTTAATCATTCTCAGCCCAGAAGATGATTGGTCTGAACGGGAGCGATTGGCGTATGAGAAGGAAGTCCTCGGCTTTTATCTCTCAGGACACCCTCTGGGAAAGTATCGTGGGAAGATAGCTCACCTCAATCTAAACAGGATTTCAGAACTCAAAGACTTAAAGGAAGGGAGTCAGGTGGCAATCTGTGGACTGGTCCAGGATGCGCAATATAGAATATCGAAAAAAGGTGCTGAGTGGGGAGCTATTGCCCTTGAAGGTCTCACAGGCATGTGTGAAGTTCTTTTATTCAAAAAATGTTTTAGTGATGCCAAGGCTCACCTTAATATTGACTCCATTCTTTTTATTAGAGGAAGATTGGAAAGTGTTGAGCCAAAGGTTAAAATCATTGCTGACAAAGTGCTCCCAATAGATGAGGCGGATGAAAGCCATCTCGCAAAGCCCAGGGGAGAGGTTCAGTCCAGAGAGACTCCATTATTCAAGAAAAAAGTACAGCCGACCGATGTTTCAAATACTCTTCCACAGAACCAGAGAGTCCATATCCAGATCAAAGAGGATTTTATAGATCAAAGAGACCCCCAGGATTTAGACCAATTAAAGCAGTTTTTTAAGGATCACGAGGGTCAGTCCCCGATTTTCATTCACTTCCCTCCCGAAAGAGGAGCCAAATCCCTGACTGTCAAAGCGGGAAATGAGTTTAATGTCACTGCCACAGAGGATCTTCTTAATGAGATCAGTGATTTTTCCTGTGTAGAAAAGGCTTGGTTGAATTAACTGCTCTTGACAGGTTTGCCCAATAGCGTATGTTTACTGGAGTCACTTCATGATCAATGACTTAGCTCCATTGCTTATTGTATAACAAATTTGCTATATATCCTAACTAAGAAAAAGACTTGTATTCACTTATCATTTACAGTATATTTAAGAAAACACCCCTGCGGAAAGACATGATGATGGTTTCTAATTTATTAAATAGCGAACAGTTACCCCACCCCACCCGAAATATTATCTGTAGAGACGCATTGCCATGCGTCTCTACAGTGGTGTTCATCCTTTGCATTCTGCTTTCCCCCAGTCTGGGACGGTCTCAATACAAATTAAAACCCTCCAAACCGAAAGAGACACTGGTTCAGCCTAAGAAGAAAATACTCATCCTTGACAGGACTGATCTGTCCACCGAAAAAAGCCCTGGCTCTCTCTCCAAAGCCATCCCCAAAATCCTCAAGACCCAGTTGGAGTCCGAGCGGGTTATGGGAGATTTTAACTCGAAGAATAGCTACTATTTCTATACCCGTAAAGAATTACGTAAAGCTATGAAAAAAGCTAAGATCACAAAAGAGGACTTCCAGGACCCTCAAAAGGTCATCAAATTAGGCTGGACCCTAAAAGCCGATCTGGTGATGATGACTTCTTACCGTGTCACAGATGGGAAACTTGAAGTCCAGATACAAGTCCTCTCTGTCAAAGAGGAGCGGATTGTTTTAATTCATACAAGTAAGCCTGTGACAGAAGTTTATGTCGCATTGGATCTTTTCATCAATAAGCACTACAATACTATTGAGAAAATCCCAAACCTACCACCCACCGATCCTTCCAAACTATTGATCCTGGACCTGGCTGATCAATCGGGTGTCAGCAATTATCCCTATCTCTCAAAACGTATTCCAGAGATCATGAAGGACAATTTACTGAATATAAGGGATTTTAATATCCTTCCAAGAAGTCGTTTTCTTGAGGTGATGGAAAGAAGAAAGTTCGTAAATACTGATCTCAAAGAAAAAAAGAACGCCCTGTCCATTGCACGGGAGTTGGGAGCTGTTGTTGTCATCTATGGAACTTATAAAAAGCGGGGGGATGAGGTTATACTTAGCATCTACGTGGTGGATGTTGAAACGGGAAAGGTTCTATACAAATATAAAGGTGAAAACCTCTTGGGACAAAAGGAACTCAACAAACTCACCCAAAACTTTATTGCAGGGGAAAGCAAAAGACCCAAATCGGTATTTAAGTCGATGCCCAAACCTATCCCTTATAAATACTCCAAAACGGTGGGTCTAAAAGGAGGTTTTCCTGTTATCCTTGGTCACATCGGGGGGAAGACAGCTTTCAAGCTGCCCTATTTCGGTATCACCTATAAACAGAACTTCTATAACAGTAAAACAGCTTTCTGGGAACTGGAATTGGGTTATTTTGCTTATCGATCAAAGGATACATTCATAGACAGCATCACGGAACACGTGATGCCTGTCACCTTATCCCTTGTGTGGGACATTAAATTAGGTGGAGATTTTCTCTTTCATCCCAAAATAGGCCTTGGCTACATGATATTTTACTCAGAAACGAATATCCCCAATTTGAAGAGTGGGTTTGGAGGGGCTATTCTCTTGAAACCTTCTATAGAATTGGACTACACGATAGGGAAAGACTGGATGATTGTTTTAGAGGGCACATTTTTCATTGCTCAGGATGTCAAGGAGCATCGGTTTGGTAATTTTGATTATTATCTGATCCCCAGTCTGGGAGTGACTTATCGCTTTTAATAATTGATGGCAGGGGAGTAGAACAGACAGGAATGTCTGTTCTACCCGTGTACATAATAGTAGATCAGACATTCCTGTCTGATATTATAAAGGAGGCAACATGAAACGAAGAGATTTTATTAAAAACACGGCTCTCACTGCTGGAGGGCTATTACTCTCAGGCTGTATAGACCGCCACGAGCTCTGGGACACTCTGTGTGAACCGATTCAACCTGATGCTATATCAGGACTGAAACTATGGCTCAAAGCAGATGCTGGGATTACTACTGCAACAGGTGTAAGTAATTGGGCTGATCAGTCTGGTAACGGGAACAATGCTACACAGGGAACAGGATCTTCTCAACCTGCTTTCATTGCTTCAGAACCAACTTTGAACAATCAGGCTGTGGTGCGGTTTGATGGGACTAATGATTTCATGACTATGCCTGAGTTTATGAACTCCAGTCAGCCAACTTTAATTATAGTAGGCAAAAGTGCTAGTGGTGCCTCTCAAAGATTTTTTCATGATTATGGAGGTGTTCTATATGATAGAGAAATAACTATTTGGTATAGATTTGGTTTGGGTTACGAGTTTGCGATTAAGGATACGAGCTTAAATTGGATAAGTCAAGTAAATGGATCAACTTTATCTTATTTTATTGGTACAAATATAGTTATTGGGACATCAATAAATGTGTATTATAATGGTGCCATGCTAAGTGCTTCAAATGCAGGTTATAATACAACAACCACTTGGACGACTGGACCGCCACCGACTTTAGGTAAATTTTCAGGTTCTTCAACAAATTATTTAAACGGTGACATAGCAGAAATCATAATCTACAACAATCCAATAAGTAATGCTGACAGGCTGGGAGTTGAGTCCTATCTCTCTAAAAAGTATGGCATATCGGTTCCCTGTCAGTAGGGGAAAAAAGCAATAAGTTGTCATGGAGTAAAGTGAGGAAGTGAGGAGACCTTTTTGGGCTGGTTAGGTGAGGGATGCGTTTTAAGTGAAAAATTGATTGACTTTCCTTAGGAAGAATGTTATTTATTCCCATATCCTTTTTAGGAGAGTGAAATGTTAACAGAATATATTGAAGAAGCCCTTAGAAGAGCTAAATACGAAATGATCGAAGACGAAGACCCTTATTATGGTGAAGTTGAGGAACTAGAGGGAGTTTGGGCTGTGGGCAAGACCCTTGAGGAGTGTAGAGACACTCTTAAAGAAGTGATAGAAGGATGGATAATGTTGGGAATTAAGGAAAATGATCCTTTTCCTAAACTTGGAGATTTTGAGATCAAAGAAATCAAGGGAACAGAAATTGTGTCATAATGGCTAAATTAAATCCTATTTCTTTTAATAAGCTTGTAAAAAAACTTAGACAATTTGGTTTTGAAGGTCCAAAAGATGGTGGAAAGCACTTATACATGAAGAAGGATAAGCAGAAAGTACCCATTCCAAACCCCCACAAAAAGAAAGATCTAAGCGTTGGTTTGTTAATGGAAATACTCAGAAAAGCAGGAATAGCAAGAGATGATTGGATGAACAAATGATTCTTTTTGTTCTCAGTTGGTTTTTTCAGGCTATGAGTGAAAGGACAAAATAGTGATTTTTAAAAAGCAAATTCTTAATCTGGAAAATGAAAAACTTGATGAACAAAATGAATTTCTTAATGAACAAAATCAAAATCTTGATTAAGAAATCCAAATTCTTAATTTAAAAAATGAAATTCTTAGTTAAGAAAATGGAATTCTTAATTAGGAAATCTTTATTTTAAGTTTAAAAAACCAAATTTTGAATTAGAAAAATCATTTTCTAAAAAGCCTTTATAATGGATTAAATCATTAAATAATAATAAATTAAATTAAAGGAGGGTCCATTATGGCCAGATTTCCAAGCAAAGAAGCAGATGTCATCCAGCTCTGTGACGAGATATTAGCTGGATTAACAAGTCATGCTGCTGATTTCCCAAATAATGATCAACCGGGATTATTATCACTCAGAACGTCCTACCAAACCCGGAAAGATACTCAATTAGATCTTCAAGCTCAGGCTCAACTCGCCACAGAAGCCAAGGATGATGGGTTAAGTGATCTCACAGACAAGATGAAAAAGGAACTCGGTCAAGCAGAAGTCTCCACATCAAATGATCCTGTGAAACTGGGATACATTGGCTGGGGGCCCAAGGCGGATCCCACATCTCAATCACCCGGTCAGCCCAGAAATCTGGAAGCGGTGATCCAGGGAGCGGGTACTGTATTCTTGGATTGGAAAGGTCCAGCTAGAGGGACAGGTGGGAGCACCAGAGTCTATGACGTTGAGAGACGGGACAAACGAGACGACGGCAGTTTTTCTGGATGGAGATTGATAAGTTCAGCCATGCAAAGCGAGATCAATCTGATGAGTCAGACGAGGAGTAGAGAGCTTGAGTATCGTGTGATCGCCAAGAATAACACCGGATCCAGCACGCCCAGCAATACTGTGATGGTGGTTCTTTAAGGATCAAGGTTCTCGGTTGCTGTTCTCAGGATCAGGTCAGGTCACTTATGCTGGTGGTGGAACATCGTTTATCGTTCCAAGGGGTGTTTTTGTGGACTCCAGCGCACGGATCTACGTCACTGATGATAATACCAACTTGGTCTATCGCTTTGATGACATGTCCGGGACCAACCAGATCACTTATGGTGGGGGTGGAACACCGTTTGTCAATCCAAGAGGTGTTTATTTGGATTCCAGCGGCCGGATTTACGTCAGTGACAATGGTAACACCACAGTCTACCGCTTTGATGACATGATAGGGACCAATCAGGTCACTTATAACGGGGGTGTAACACCGTTTGGCGGTCTATTTGGTATTTGGGTGGGTTAGTCTGGCTTTTGGAGTGGCGGTGTGGCCGTGATCTTTATGAGGGACTGAGTGGGAGCGAACCGATGTGCTTTCTTTCCACAGGGCAGAGACAAAGGTCTGCCCTAGATTACGTGTTGGGGAAAAGGTGAGAGATTTTGTCTTTGTCATTTGTCATCATACGACTTGACCTATCCCTTTGTATTATTTATATTTATGACACTGAGTTTCGAGGGGTGTCTTATGGGAAAAGTGATCAGTAAAATTAAATTGACAAACAAAGATGATCTTGTCATGCTTGAAAAGGGATATATTACTAAAGATAAGGTGAGATCTATTGTTACAGAGGGGCTTGTGGATACAGGGGCCACCTATCTCTGTCTGCCAGAGGAGATTGTTGATCAGCTTGGCCTGGAAATTGTGAAGGAAGTGACCGCCAATTATGCGGATGGCTCAAAGAAAAAGAAGAAAATCGCTGATGGAGTGAGGATTACGTTTATGGACCATGGCAGAGAAGCAACTGTGATGTGTGTTGTAGAGAACAGAGGAACTCAGATTCTTATTGGACAAATCCCTTTGGAGTATACTGATCTTCATCCTGATTGTGTGAAAGAGAAGCTTGAGGTCAATCCTGACTCACCCGATATGCCCCTCATTGAGATATTTTAACTGAGTTAACACATTGCTATAAGTAAGCTGGTCGTCGAAGAGTGGCCGTATGGAGACCCCTTTGGGCTGGTTAAGTGATCTCACAGACAAGATGAAAAAGGAACTCGGTCAAGCAGAAGTCT
>CAJXGR010000065.1 GCA_913053665.1 uncultured Spirochaetia bacterium | reverse complement strand
CCAGCCCTGTAGAAACGCGATTAATCGCGTTTCTACAGGTACAGGTTTTATTACCTGACAATTAAAATCAGCTTGGTATAAATAAACAAAATGAGTACGAATGAACCAGTCTAAACCCTTATTTTATATCATACTTTATCTTTAAAGTTGAATTGATTCTATCGGTTAACATTTCTATTAATTTTTCATTCAAATATTCATAATCATCTTCAATATGTAATATTTCAATGGATGGTAAATCTAAATGTCTATACATTCCTGAAATTCTTGACCCATGTCCTTGTTCCATAACAAAAATTAGATCAGCCCATAACACGTCTCTTTCTGATAATAGTCGTTCACTTTTTGGGCTAAAACCAACAGAACGAATATTAAACCTCATGTCATTTTTGAAGATATATTCTGCTGTTCTGCTACGTCTTTTATTCCTACCACAAGTAACTAGTATGTTAGGCTTTACATTCATTACAATTGCACCTATTTTTTAATCTAATCTTTGTAACCTTCCACTAATAGGGTAGCTAATCCTCCATGTGGAGATACCGTCTGAGATCAGGATTACGGCCGTCAAAACGCCAGAGCTCGCCGTCCAGATAATAGTGGAGGATTTGGGGGACTGTGAGAAGGGGTACCCATAGGATGAAGTGCCATCGATCTGCTATACTCAGACTCCAGCCTTTACTACTTCCTAAAAGGCTATCTGAAAAGCTATTCCAGAAAGCCCCACTATGAAATAGACCGGTGAGAAAAGGGGATAGATATTGCTTCCACACGAAAAAGTCCCAAAAAACCTCTTCTACAAACCCCAAAGCAAACAGGAACAAATAGAAGAACAGCCAATTCCTTGGAGTGGTCAAGAACCTTAAGATCCTGCCCCCTGATTCTTCCCTCTGATCCATACTCTTGCGCGTGCTGTAAAGCCAAATCAAGGCAAAGTAGGGAATAGCGTGATATAGAATGATGAATGCGTTCCAGATGATGTCATTGTTGTAATGAATAATCCCTATGTACCAGGATATCCAGACGCCGGCCATCACGAGGTTCTTTCCTGGATTGAAGAAGCCCCGTTTACTATATAGAAAAACCTGTCTGGTAATATAGATCACGATGACCAGGATGTATAAAACAAAGAACACTTCACTAAAGATGAACTGAGTGATCTCTTTAATCGTCTCCACAGTGCTTTGGCTCACTCCGATAAGTTCTATTGGCTTACTGATCCATGAAATCAGATCTACAAAGTCCCCATCCATGAACCAGGAGAAGTTTCTGGGGAGGTGCATGTGCCACCATAGAATAGGATAACCCGTACCCACAAATACAGTCCATCGATCCAGGTAATAGTCAAGGGTTGATCGTTCTTTCAGCTTGTGTTTGTAGAGGGCGATGAAGCCGTAATGCTGTTTAATAAAGTGATACACGGCATAATAGGCTAAAAGGCTGAAGAAGAGCATGGGGCTGATAGCGTAAGTGAGGACAGAAATGAGATACAGAATTACTATGCTAACGTAATAAACTCTGGGGCGACGTTTACGTTCAGTCTTATCCATATAGACGCGATAGAGAGTCGTATAGACATGACTCACGTCGAAAGCCACGACTAAAGCAATGAACAGCCAGAGAGAGAGGTGATTGGCTGCGTCTACCTGTCCAGCGAGGAAGATGAAGGCTCCTGAGAAAGCTAATGTACCGATCCAGAGAGTTATATCAAACCGTTTGCTTTGCAACCAGACTTTTTTAGGGTTCATTGTTTTATATATCGAGGAAAACTATGATCTCTCGGTAAGAATCTCACATATCTTATCCATCACTTCATTTATCTTTTCTTGCTTGAGTTTTCCTATGGAATAAAGAATAATCCTTTTATCTACTGTGAAAATATGGCTGACTCGAATGAAACTTGGTCTATTTAATCCGCCATCTTTAAAATCCCTATCGGTTAGTTCGATGGAATATTCATCTTTTTTGCTTTGACTGGTGATCACACAGGATATAACATCCTCTCCTCTCCTTTTAAATTATGGAGGATTAGAGCAGGCCGTCGTTTTGAATCCGTTAAGTCAGTAAAGGGAAAAGGAAGGACAACTACAGAACCTTTTATAGGTCTTTCCATGCCTCATCCTCTTCAGGAGTATCCCAGCATTTTATTAATGACGACTGACTGGCGATCATTATATCTCTTGTTGTGATGTCCAGGTCTGTGGATAAGGCTTTCTCAAGGAAAAGTTCAATTTGATGGGATAGAGATCGTTTTTCTTTTTGGGCAATGGACTGAATGTTCTTTATTAAATCTTCACTGATACTCAAGTTATAACTTTTTCTTGCCATTTGAAAGCCTAGGTTATAGTATAGGTCAAAAGAAACCATAAAATAACAAGAAAGTCAATACTTTTATGACAGCCTTTTTTATGGGACGAATCGATACGGGATTTTATGGATAGATTCATCCGCCTTCTCTATACAATTTATAAGAAAAAAACCTAAAATAATTGACAGCTTGTGATCCTCTCAGTACCTTTATGTTTAAAGATACCTTTTGAGGTGTATTGTGATAAGTGATTTGATAAAAAACATAAAAGGCTGGTTTGGCGACTCTGAAGGTGGTTTTAACATCAAGGTGTCCCAAAAAAACCTTAAAAACTTAAGTCCTGGGAAGGTCATCACCTTCAATAATCTCCCGGAAATCATCTACAACTCACTGATTGGCAAATCTATCGACCTGGATCGCCTCCAGTTTGAGGTGAAACTGGAAATACGCTACAATGAAGATGGGTTCGAGTACAAAGAGTTTAAAATTGAAGATGATGGGATGGAGTACTGGTTGGAAGTGGTTCGTGATCTGGGTACCTGGTCTATATCCATTTGGAAGCGTCTCACAGATATTGATGAGGCTGTATTCATGAAGGACGGCAAGGTAGTGGATACGATCCAATACGAAAACCAGACCTACAACAGGGATGCCAGCGGAAGTACCAAGTTTGACGTGTTGGATAAAGACAATCCGGTGAGTGGTACTATAGGCTACTGGCGTTTTCAGTGTGTGGAAGACCCCAAAAAAGCCTTCTCGGTGAGTGACTGGATGGAGTCGGGTCAGTACGAATGCGCCGTGGGTGAGTGGGTGAAGGAACGGGACTTTGAGATTTTAGTGTTCTCAGGGTCTTTTCAGTGATAGTCTAAAGCTTGTTTCATCAACCATTAGGATGGATTCATGAGTCAAAACGTTAAAATACACATCTTTAAAACGATAAGTTATCTGCTAGCCATTTTTGTTGTCATTTACTTGGGTACCCCGGAAATCGCGGAAGGACAAAGCCGTTTTTCATCAAAAGTGTCCTTCATGGGTGAAATACAAGCCAATACGTCCAGGACAACTCCCGGCTATTCCCTGTGGGGGCCTGTCAAACTCCAGAATGTTGGGGTTCAGACCCAAGTGAGCACTAGTGTCACAGGTCTTTACAACAGCGAAGTATTCGGTGAAGTCAGTCTCATAGAAAGCAAGAAATTCCATGATGCCAATGGTAACTTACTCCCCAAAAATGATATCCTACGCATCCTGAAAGGCTCTAAGGAAGACAAGCAAAAGGTTTTGGAAGTCTATAGCCTTGAATATGAGTTTTGGCACGCTTCAGGAATTGCAGATGGTGAGAGATGGGCTGAAAATGACACAGACAAAACAGTCTATATCAAACTGGAAAAGGCAGGGACCTACTACGTTCTTCTGGAACACAATTCTGTTAAGAAAATAACATCCGCTAAAGCCTTCCGTATTGAGATTAATGAAGGCAAAAGCCAGGATGGATGGTATATTGGAGCAACCTTTCTATTCTTGATCCTGTTCATTGGCAATCTGACAGGGCTTATAAGAGATATCGTCAAGAAGCAGTAAATCCCTGAAAGAGTCTGATTATTATGGAGAAATTATTATGTGGTCCTATTTTAAACCGCTACTTATCATTGGAATTGTTCTGGGTTTTGCTTTCATGATGACCCATTCCTGTGTGGATGAAACTCACGGTGGCTATTACCGCAATAACTATTATGGCGGCTATTATGTAGGAGGTGTGTGGATCTATAGTCGTGGTAGAATGAGAGCACGAGGCGGGAAATAAGCAATTGAGTGTGTTGGATAAACAATATTAGCGGATCAGTTTCTTATGATGTATATCTAAAAGGCTTAGGATGGACTCGGCTGACTCAAATCCACTATAAGCCGCCTGTTCAAATATAGGAAGCCCTCCTACATCACAGTGAGCCATGAATATACGCCCTATAGGTTCCTTCATTTTCTCCCTTTCTTTGCCCCATACAAAGCCTGGTGTTGGTCGGATCATGGCATGGCCCCATTTGTAGATGTCCAATCTCTCAATCAGCTCTGTAATATTGGGATGCATGATGCTCAAGTCCTTTAGCACCTGATTGGCCCAATAGTCCCATCCATTCTTTAGTAGGTTGAGTCGCTCTTTCTTAATATCGGACTGCAATAACGGGGCATAAAAGGTCAATACCGTTGGTTCTGACGGCTTATTCCGGAGTCTGCGATCCTGATAGTTTGATAGAATATACCCTAAAGACCCATTGGCTTTTGTATTCATAGGCTGGTATTGGATTGTATCCCATGATAACTCCTTATCACCCGGCGGATGCTTGACATGAACATTAGCCACAAGCCAGGGAGCATACTCAAAGGAGGATAATAGTTTAGACCTGTTCTTACTCTCGCTACAGACCCGTGTCAGCAGAAACTTGGGTAATGCAAAAACAGCCGTTTTCCCTTTGAGAGTATGAAACTTCTTTTCCTTCGTCTCATAATACGTGACCAGAACATGGTTATCACGGTTTCTCACATCCACCACAAAGGCACTCGTCCGGACGTTTTCTTGACTGAAGTTCTTACTCATCCCTTTCACCAGATATTGATTCCCTTCAGGCCAGGTGATAATGTCTACAGGATGCTTTTCACTCTCTTTGACGTCAAAATCACTGAAGTTGGTGGCAAAGTAATTCACGGCGACCCAGGCAGATATCTCATGAAATCCCGTGCCGTAATTATCCCGACACTGCATATCCACGTACCAGTCTAAGTAAGATGACTTTAGTCCTTCAGAACGTAGATAGGTCTTCATAGTGATCTGATCCAGTTTTCTGATGGACGGATCCTGACTGCAGGCCTGTATAGGGAGGGTGAAAGCAGTTTTACCGTCCTGACCCTTTCTATGATACCATTCGTACATCTTTCGGCGGAACCTTTGAAAGACATCCTGCTCTTCTTTGTTGGCCAGAGAGAGCGGATAGCGGTAAGGTATCCATTTTTTACCTGTGTGTAGCATCACTTCAGTGTCTCGAACCGTGAAAGCATCGTTGATAACAGGCCATCCGTCCTCTTGATAGCCCAGGATGATGCCCAGATCTTCGTAAAGGGGGTATAAATAACGAGCTTCAGGGCCGGGGGTCTCAATGTAATGGGCGCCCCATGAGTACTCTGTCTGGTTTCCCTTAGACGATTGAGCGTTCCCACCCAGTTGACTCCCTTTTTCCAATAGGATAAAGTCCTTTACACCGCTCCGATGAAGCCTCCAACCCGCGGCAACTCCTGAGCATCCCCCGCCGATAATAATACAGGAGGCGTCTACAGGACGATCATAACTGGCTTCAATGAGTCCTTGCGGGATCTTAAGCTTCCCATCCCGAAAGAGATGGCCTATATGAAAGTCTTCTCCAACAACCCTACCCGAAAAGGGCAATGAGCCATCAGATTGACAGCTCTCAAGGGTTGATAACAGGGGTAAGGCCAAGGTGGAAAAGGATGTCTTAAGGAAGTCCCTACGTTTCAATCCTGTCAGCCTTAATATACAAAGAGGATAATGGCGGCCACCATGTTCAAGGCAACTATCTCAAGATAGGCGGCGTTGACATTACGATCCCTCACGATCTCATCGGTCAGATCAGCTTTAGGAAGCATTATTTTATTAACCAACAGACGTATGAGAGGGAAAAGGATGAGGGCAAAGGCCACTAAAAAGCCGTAGTACAGTAAATCACTGGTCCAGCCGTTAGATTTGCCGCCCAAGCCTCGATACAAGATAATCCCGAGGGCTACCAAGCCTCCTCCAAAGGCCACACCGGCGGCCACATTATCTTTTTCAATCTCTTCGTGAACTTTATAGGGTGAGAGCCAGCTATAGATGAGGCTGTAAAGTACAAAGGTGGCCTGACCAAGTGAAAAGAATATGAGTGATAGTAAAACACCTGTCACAATGGGATTGGAGATACTGCTGAAGGCGATGGCGCTCTTGGTCGTTTCTCCATCTCCAGCTAAAGCGGCGGCGATTACTAAACCGCTGGCCACATAGCTTCCAGCCAGGACGGCCCCAGTGCCTACATTCTTATCATCAATTAATTCCTTATTCACTTTAAACTTATACAGAATAAGTTTATCCACGATCATACGAGAGACGTTCAGAAGAACGATCCCAAGAAGAACATAAATAACCACATTGGGTAAGTCTTTCAGGAATTTATCCAGAGACATGTCCTTATCGATGTGGGGGACAATCTTTGCGATAATGATCATGAGGGCAATAAAATAACCGGTCAGGGCCGTCCCGACGGCCGGATTGTCCTTTTTGGTTAACTCATTATCCAACTTGTAATAAGTCATTAAATCATAGACCCACTTGGCAATGAGGATAAATATTATCCCCAAAACAATGTAGGCCAATACATATGGGAAAACGTTTAACTGATCTGCCATGTCACTCTCCTTTTGATTAAGTTATAAAATCATTAACGCTATATAATCCTTTAATATTGGGTTTTCCAACTCTCTAAATAATACTGATAAATGATGGGGTCGGTAAAGAGATTTATCTGAATATCCTCGTTTTTTTTCAGTTGACTATCTTTTGGAAAAACCAGGCTATTTAGAAAAACCTCTTTGGATAAGAACTCTGTTGGGATTGCTTCCATATTCTTTGATGAGTTCAAGGTTTTACTGATCCCCTGTCGTGTCAGGTCAATGGGATCCGATGCGATGAAAAACCCCCAGTCGCCCATGCTGGGTTCATTGATATGATAGGGTCTCACGTGCCTGAAAACCTCTTTGAGAGTCTTACCTACACACCAGAACATCCTCTTGGCGTGGAGGGGACTGGTAGCCTGTGTGATAAAAATACCTTCTTTTGTGAGACGACGTTTCACAAAGTGATAAAACTCCATAGAGTAGAGTTTAGAGAGTATTGCGTCGTGGGGATCAGGGAAATCGGCGTAGATCACGTCAAATTGATGGGCTGTAGTACCCAGATACTTGTAAGCATCCTGGTTGATCACTTCTACCCTGGGATCATCAAAGGCATTGTGATTCACGCGACGTAAAAGAGAAAAGGTTTTCGCCAGGTTTGTCATTTTGGCATCCAGGTCTACAAGGACAATTTTCTCTACTGAAGGGAACTTAAGGAGTTGTCGCACCCCAAGACCATCGCCTCCTCCCATGATCAGGACTTTCTTGATCCCCTTTCGCAGCATGAAAGGGGGAAAAATAAGGGATTCATGGTATCGATACTCATGGCTGCTGGCAAATTGCAAATGGCCATCCAGAAGAAGCATTGTGTTCCCACGTTTTTGTTTGATTAAAATACTTTGATACCTGGAACGCTGGTTGTAGATCACCACATCATAAATGGCTTTGCTGTAATAACCTGTCAGTAGGGAAGATAACAGGATTCCACTCAACAGAATACCCAACCCAACAATAGAAGCCGTCCATATGGGTAGTTTTTCTCTCTGTCGAAGCTCATTTGAGAAGATCTTAAGGTTCACAATACCTATCAACACGTTTAAAAAGCCGATGACAAAAGCTGTTTTAATAAGTCCTACAAAGGGATAAAGCAGCAGCGGGAAGATGAGAGACGCGACCAGCCCACCGATATAGTCAATGGTGAGAACGTTGGATATGGTTTCTTTGAGGTCGCCAAACTCCTTCAGAATCCGTGTGATGATGGGGATTTCCAGGCCTACGAGAGTACCAATCAAGGTGAGCACAAGGATGGCCATCAAATTGTAGACCGGATACATATGAATATACACTAAATTAAGAAAGGGGACTGAGAGGCCTCCCAGAACACCCAGTATGATTTCAATCACGATGAACTGATAGATCAATCTCTGTGTGATAAAGCGAGAGACATAAGATCCGATCCCCAGGGCACTCATGAAGAAGCCGATGGTCAGGGAGTATTGAAGGACAGGATTGCCTTCCAGATTGGTGGACAGACTTCCGATGAGCAGTTCATAGGATAGTCCGCAAATACTCACTATAAAAGTTGAGAATAATAATACTCGAACTGCTAACTTCTGTGAAAGTGAACCCATAAAGCCTATCCATTAATCCTGTAGGGGCGAATCGCCCCTACAGGAGTTTACAGAACAATGATTTTATAAAACGCGAGAAACCAAGTATATACTGATGGGAAAATATATTGAAATGACGGGAAAAATCAAGGACAGGTGGCAGGAAATCATGAAAATCCATTTATCCCGGTATAAAAAATGACTTTAATCCATTGTAAAACGTCCGACATATGGGATGGGTAGCAGTCTCGTGAGCCTTCCAAATATCAAGAATTGGGTAAACCTATGAAAATGAAGTATCTGTTTTATTTTATTATAATGCTTTTACTGACCAATAACAACTGGTCATACAAGTTGGGTGAAAGGCCACAAAGTATTTATCATTATGGGAAAGGACGATTAGTAAAAGGTATTCGTCTCATAAATACGACTAAAATCACTGGTCGAGACGGGTCTTATGATATTATTTTAAAAGATAACGAGTACAAGTTTGATCAGAAGACCGATCTATTGATCCATTTTAATGGCCAGAACAATCGTTCATGGCGAGAGTATATTGCCGCAAAACCTGAAGAGGAAGATGACAGGGATAAGCCTGATCCAAAATATCTCCTTCAGAAGAAGAGATTTAGTTTTAGTTCAAGGACGAAGGTCTTTGGAGACTCATCGGCTAAATTTGCCCGACCCAATAGTACCCTGGAGATACGTCCCAATCACGGTTCTCTCTTCCGTCAAACCCAAGCCACCGGGAGTTTTACCATCGAGTTCTGGCTGAATCCTTCTACCTTGAGCAATGGAGAAATTATCTTTAAACGCTATGGGCCTGTTATAGAAAGAGGAAAAATCGCCAAGTACAGCGGAATCGTTTGTCAGATAGAGAATAGACGTCTCAAATGGAGTTTTCATCACATCTTTCATTCTCTCAGGTGGAAAGAAAATCACCCTATCGACTTGACTCAATTTATTGAAATCAAGGGAATCAAACGACTTAAACGCAATCAGTGGGCCCATCATGCTCTAAGCTATGATGCGACAACCGGTAAATTAACGTATTTTCGTAATGGTGACGAGAAAGTCTCTCAATTTGTAACGGATACGGGTCAGCCGGGTGACACCATATTGACCCCCAGATTTTATCCACAAGTCCGGTCTATGCTAACCATTGGCGAGAGATATTACGGCTATATGGATGAGTTCATGATATCCCGTATCGCCAAGACCTCCCGAAAAAACCGTATTCATATCATTGGTCAAGATAATGAAGGAAAGTATTTTAATATACAAAAATACACAGCCCAAGAAGGTGAAGTCGTAAGCAATGTTGAGGATTTGAAGCACACTGGATCTTTTCTAAAGAAAGTTAAGTTAAACCTTGAACAGAACAATGGAAGTCTCATTATTCTGGAGTATCGTATGAGGGATTATCCTTTTAGAGGTGATGGCAAAGAAGTTCCCTGGGTAAGCCTAGACACCTATCACCCATCGACCCGGTTGAACCATGAGACAACAGGGCGCTATTTTCAGTGGAGAGCCATTCTAAAAGCTGGTCATCAGGGGAAATACACTCCCATATTCAAGGATATATCCTTCCACTTTGAGATCGATAGAAAACCCAGTCCCCCTAAAAACCTGTTGGCCTACAGTAGCGAAGGACAGGTGATCCTGAAATGGATTGGTAATGTGGAAAAGGATGTCAACCGTTATCGCATCTATTATGGCATCAAAACAAAGAACTACATCGATCAAAGTAAAAAACAGCTGCCAGAAGGCAAGACAATAAGCGACATCAAGCCCATCGAAGTACAGGTCAATCAACTAAGTGATCCCATTCGGCCTAACTATATTCTGGACAAGTTTAATGTGGATTGGGTCTATTACTTTGTGATTACAGCAGTGGATCGTAATGGTCATGAAAGTAAGCCATCCAATGAGGCCTATGTGAGAGTGAGAAAAGAGAAATAGGGAGCCTCCATTCCTGGGTGACTCCCATTTTTTTAGCTGAGAAGTTCTATAGCAGCCTCTGACTTTAAAAAGGTATGAACATTAGAGGGAGCTTTTCCCCCTGTCACGGTGTTAAAAACTTCTTCAAATTGATGATGGCCGGATGACATTGTTGAGCCTTGAAATAAAACGGCTTGTTCCAGACCTTCTAATTCATGGCTTAATGTTTGTCGTTCTCCGTCCAGTCCAGCTAACATCTGGTTTATCCGATGGGATATTCCAGGATTTTCGTGGCTTATTGGTAGATCATGAGAGTTTTGAGAATGATCCAATCCAATATACGATTGAACCTCTAAATTGCCCAATTTGGTTGTTACAGCCTCCAAATCAGGGAATTCTTTTTTAACTTTGTTAAGTTCCTGAAGCAATTTTTTGTTTTGAACATGAACTTTTTTTTCATTAAAAACCGCTTCTTTTACGATCTCTCGATTCACTTCCTTAAACCGTTCCAAAACTCTTTGGAGTTTCTCTAAATAACTATCGGCCACTTGAGTTCTATGATGATCTTCTTGCAGTCGACGAAGGTTTTTTGTTTCCCGGTAGGCGTTTAACCGCCTTTCATCGGGCAACAGTACTGCCTTAGAGTCAGAGAGACGTTCTTGTCGTCTCAAAGAGTTTGAATTACCCTTTCCATCAGCCATTAATTGAACGGACATGGAAATATGTTGATCTACAGGATAATTTGAAACTTGCATAAAACCTCCTCTTAGAAAAGAACCCCGGCAATCGGGACTCTATTCTAAAATAACTTCATTGTCTAGGACAGAAGCTGCAGTACTAATTTAGGCTTAACATTGGCTTGGGCAAGCATAGCATTAGCTGCTTGAAGTAATACCTGCTCCTTGGTAAGTCTAATAGACTCTTCTGCCATATCCGTGTCACGAATGCGTGATTCAGCGGCTTGTAAGTTCTCATAACCGATCAGAAGACCTTCAACAGTAAACTCTAATCGATTCTGATAGGCTCCCAGGTCGGCACGTTGTTTGGACACTCTCGTGAGAGCAGAATCCAAATCACTGATGGCTTTATTGGCATTGTTTTGTGTACTCAGGCTTAAGAGACTTCCTGTGGCTACATTCATGAGTCCTAAAGCTTTTGCTGTCATGGTTCCGATGTAGACCCTTTCTCTTTGGTCCATATTGGCTCCAATGTGAAACCACATACTGGCAGCGGCAATGCTAGTAATGGTATTTTGGGCAAAGCGTCCTGTAAGCATGTTCAGAGTGTTAAACTGAGCATGGGATGCAATACGATCGACTTCGTCGATAAGCTGAGAGACCTCTACCTGGATTTGTGTACGATCTTCACTTGTGTAGATACCGTTAGAGGCCTGGATAGCCAGCTCTCTAATCCTCTGAAGAACGTTTTGAGTATTTTGTAAGTACCCTTCCGTTGTTTGAATAAAGGAAATGTCATCCTCAGCATTCATAGCGGCTCGTCTTAAGCCCCGGATTTGCGCTCTCATCTTCTCAGAAACCGCTAAACCCGATGCATCGTCTCCGGCACGATTGATACGCATGCCTGAGGCAAGCTTTTCAACACTTCTGTCATGAGCGATATTATTAAACTTGAGCTGCCTGTGCGCAAAAATGGCACTTAGGTTGTGATTAATTATCATCATCTTCCTCCTTGAACTTGATGAAAATTGGGATATAGGATATGTTTGTGTGTAGCGAGTCCTGGTAAGCAAAAAACGGTTTGAGAAACCGGGTGAAAGTCACCGTCGGCTCCTTGAATTAGGCATCCTTGCCAGAAGGTAAATGCTTTTTTTACCCTCTGCTTAAGAATTCGGATATGGGTCTATTGATCTTTAATTTCATCATGTAAAAAACAGGATAGGTGAGATGAATAAGAACTTTGCAGAAATAGACCTTAGGGGGCGTTAAAAATCAAGTTCCCGATAGGATGATAAACTTTGGCTCTTTA
>CAJXGR010000064.1 GCA_913053665.1 uncultured Spirochaetia bacterium | reverse complement strand
TGTTCAATCTCTGTGGCTTCGTGTCTCTGTGGCAAAAGAAATAATCATTCCGAACTCACGTTATATAATGAGATTGAAATGCCTTCATGGGGTTCCTGTAAAATACTAATAAAACAATACTTCACTAGGTTTACTGTCCTAAAAGACTTAAGTTTTTACTAAAAGTGATCCTCTTTTTTGTAACGCCAAATAATAGAGATTTTTTGCCCAATCCATCCATAAAAAAAGTTAATAAAAACTTTAGGAATAGTTGACAAATCTGTTAGAATTAGTTACTTTCGATGGTTAATAAGAAGTTGTAAATGTATCCCTTGTTATTGTAGATATAGTATATGTTTGCTTCTCCTTGTAGATTTGATTTTCACATTACTTCATTCGCTTGAAATCA
The DNA here is from genome assembly GCA_913053665.1 of uncultured Spirochaetia bacterium. Taxonomy (GTDB): domain Bacteria; phylum Spirochaetota; class UBA6919; order UBA6919; family UBA6919; genus CAJXGR01. The sequence continues at coordinate 11,895 of CAJXGR010000064.1, read as the reverse complement.
TTAGATAGTTTATTAATTTTAAGGATAATAGGCATAAACAATGAGAAGTCGCTCAAGTTTTATACATAAAAAAACGTCGAACCGATTCGTATTATTACTCAACGTTATATTCTTCACCCTGATCAGCTCTCAGCTTATGGCTCAAACAAAAGATACCATTGTAGAGGGGGGGGAACTGCCATTTGGGATTTCCCTTTTAGTGATACTGATTGCTTTAGTCATACTGATTATTGCCGCTGTTCTTTGGCGTAAAAAGATTATCGCCAATTCAATCTTTACACTTCTTGTCATGGCTTTTCTAGGAGTTATTCTATTGTTTGTTACCTTTGAAGTGAAGGGGATGGGCAATTTTCAAGGCTATGAACCAGATCAACCGATTGCCTACTCCCATAAACTTCATGCCGGGAAATTAAAGATATCCTGTCTTTATTGTCACTTTGGAGCTGAGAAAAGCAAACACGCCGGGATCCCACCCGTCAATGTGTGCATGAACTGTCACGTGAAAATTAAACACAGAGATGGTGAAAGTTTAGGGATTTATCAAGACGTTATCAAAGACGTGAGTTTAAAGAAACAAATTGCCAAAGAATCCAAGAGTGAAGACTTTGATATTGAAGAATTCGTTGACAAGATGAAAGATAAAGGGAAAAGTAAACAAATTAAGAATGCCGTTAAAGAACGTGTTAAAAAGTCAGCTATCGAAATACAAAAGATTTATAAGGCAATCTATGACAAAAAGTCCATTGAGTGGACCAAAGTTCATAATCTCCCGGATTTCGTGTACTTCAATCACTCACAGCACGTGATGGTGGGTGGGGAGCGTATTCTGGGGCGCCCCATCAAGTCGGATGAAGACGTAAAGAAGACTTGTTTTAAATGTCACGGGCCTATTGACACGATGGAAAAAGTGAGACAGTATTCGTCACTCTCTATGGGATGGTGTCTCGACTGTCACAGGTCCACGAAATCACCCGGGAAGAAAAATGCAAAGGACTATGAAACGGTGGCTCACTTTGGTGGGCAAAACTGCGCACGATGTCATTACTAAACTAAGGACTTAAGAATATGAATAGATCAAATACTGAAGATGAGAAAGTATACTGGCAGGATTTGAGGGAACTCGAGGGAGACCAAGAGTTTATACGATCCTTTGACAATGAGTTCCCTGAGGAGTCCACCCTGGAACGGTTATTGAGCGAAGAAAAGACCGGTGGAAGTACGTCCAGACGAGGTTTCCTGAAGGCTATGGGCTTCGGCATTGGAACGGTTTCCCTGGCGGCCTGCTCTAAAGCCCCTGTGAGAAAGGCTATCCCTTATTTGTTCAAACCAGAGGAACTGACTCCCGGCGTAGCTAACTGGTATGCCAGTACTTGTAGCTCGTGTACGGCATCTTGTTCTATATTAGTGAAAACCCGTGAAGGTCGGCCCATCAAGATCGAAGGGAATCCTCAGTCCAAGCTTACAAGTGGCGGAGTCTGTGCTCAAGGTCAAGCCAGTGTTTTAGACCTCTATGATTCAGAGCGGCTTTACCTAAAAGGGGATTCCAAAAACTCCAAACTCAAAGCCTATGAAAAAGGCCCTCAGATCTCAGGTGGAGACACTCAGTGGAAGGAAATCGATAAGCTGATTAAAGGAAAACTCTCTACAGGAACGGTTGCTATTGTATCATCCACTATTTTAAGTCCTGCTACAAAGAAACTTATCGATGAGTTCAAGGCAAAATATACCAATGTAAAACACGTGACGTATGACGCCGTCTCCTATTCGGCTATTATTGAGGCTCATGGGAAAAACTTTGGGAAAGCCGTTTTACCTAATTACCAGATAGATAAGGCCAAGGTGATCGTGAATTTCGGGGCGGACTTTCTGGGAACCTGGATCGCTCCCGTACGGTTTATCCGTCAGTACACCTCACGGCGAAATGTCCAGCATCTTGAATCCCAACGATCTCAATCAAGACATATCCAGTTTGAGTCTATTTTGTCTCTCACAGGTAGCAACGCCGATTTGAGAATCCCTGTCAAGCCTTCTGAAGAAGGAATAGCTATACTTTCCTTATATAATGAATTAGCCAAAAACTTGAATAAAGCCATTCTTAATAACGTTCCACCCCTTCCAGACAGGATACAAAAAGAAGTGGTTAAGGCGGCAAAAGAACTGGCGAAGTCCAAAGGTCAGTCACTCGTCTTATCCGGCTCAAATGACCTCTCTATTCAAATGGTCGTCAATGCCATCAACAGTATGATCGGCAGCTACGGGAATACCATTGACCTGGATAACTATTCCAATCAGAAACAGGGCAGTGACCGGGACATGCAAAGCCTTGTGGAAGAGATAAAAAGTGACAAGATTAAAGGTATTATCTTCTACAATGCCAATCCCGTCTATGATTATCCTGATTTCCCAACAGATAAGCTAAAGGCCATGGATCTGACCGTTTCTCTTTCTAATAGGAAGGATGAGACAACGTCAGCGGTCAAGTACTTTTGTCCGGATCACCATTCTCTTGAGTCCTGGAATGATGCTGAGCCTCGCAAGGGTTATTTTACCATGACCCAGCCCACTATTGAGCCTATATTTAACACGCGGGCCGCTCAGGACAGTCTTATGGTCTGGATGGATAAAGAAACAAGCTATTATAACTACCTCCAAAAGCTCTATAAGAAAGGGAATCAGGACTTTTGGGACAATATCATTCGTGACGGTGTCTTTGAACAAGGGACTGAAACAGTGAAAACCTATCCTTTCCAGGGGAATTTGGAAGAAAGTAAATCTTCCATCCTGAGTCGACGTAAAACGCTGAAAGGAAGTTTTGAACTTGTCACCTACCAAAGTGTGGGAATGCGTGACGGGAAACATGGCAACAACCCGTGGCTCCAGGAACTCCCAGACCCAATCGCGAGAACCACATGGGATAATTTTGTAAGTATCTCAAGCAAAAACATGAAGGACCTTAAGTTAAAGCAAGGGGACATTGTTAAACTCACTGTTGGGAAAGTATCTATTGAGCTACCGGCTCTTCCACAGCCAGGGCAGGCGGATGGTACCATTGGTGTTGCTCTCGGATACGGCCATACAAAGATTGGTAAAGTGGGTGATACAGTGGGTCAAAACGTTTTTCCATTTACCAAAGTAGTCAATGGTGCTATGAGCTATAGTCATTACACTGCCCAGATCAGCCCTACAGGAGAGAGAGACGACTTTGCCCTGACTCAGACATATAATTCCATACGCGATCCTTTTGTTAAGAGAGATGGAAAAGCTGTTTCCCGTAATATTGTTAAAGAAACCGTACTGGAAGACTATCTAAAGGATCCCAAATCCGGGAATACTGAAAAGATCCCTCACTACGTCTCTTTGTGGAATGATCGCGCTGAGAGGGAGTATTCCGAGCATGATTGGGGTATGGTCATTGATCTAAACTCCTGTGTGGGATGCGGTGCCTGTGTGATCAGTTGTCAGGCTGAGAATAATGTAGCTGTTGTGGGTAAATCAGAGGTTCACAGACGTAGAGAGATGCACTGGATTCGTGTCAGCCGATATTACAGCGAGAGTCCTGATAATCCCGAAGTGATCTTCCAGCCGATGATGTGTCAGCACTGTGATCACGCTCCTTGCGAGAGTGTTTGTCCTGTTGCCGCAACCACCCACTCCATTGATGGACTCAATCAACAGGCTTATAACCGTTGTGTTGGAACCCGTTACTGTGCGAATAACTGTCCTTATAAAGTCAGACGTTTCAACTGGTTTGAGTATCCCAACAACGATGACTTTGATTATAACATGAACAACCCTGTTGGAAAGATGGTTTTAAATCCCGACGTTGTCGTTCGGAGTCGTGGAGTGATGGAAAAATGCTCTATGTGTATTCAGAGGATCCAGGCCGGTCGACTAGTAGCCAAAAAAGAGGGGCGACCCCTAAAGGATGGAGAGGACATCAAGATGGCTTGTGAACAGTCCTGTCCGGCTCAAGCGATTGTGTTTGGTGATCGGAAGAATCCTGAGAGCAAGCTACATAAACTGTATTTTAATGACTCGTATGCAAAGAAGTATAAAAAAGAAAAGCAAAAGCACAACCTAAGTGTAAAAGACTACAAAGAAAACAGACAGCCCAATATATTCCTCGTCCTTGAGGAAGTCAAAGCTCTACCAACAGTGAGTTATCTGACAAAAGTGAGAAATAAAACGAACGAAGAACATAATAAGGTAAATTAATGAGTGAATATGTATCCAGTGTAAGACAGCCATTAGTTAAAGACGTGGGCAGCCTGGGAGAGGTAACGGAAGCGATTGCCAATCCTTTAAACAGAAAGCCCAATATATATTGGTATGCTTTTTTCATACCGGCTGTTATAGCTTTAATTGGTGGGATCGCCGCCACCTCCTATCAGATCAAGACAGGGATCGGAACATGGGGGAACAACAACTCTGTGGGATGGGGTTTTGCCATCGTTAACTTCGTTTTCTGGGTTGGGATTGGTCACGCTGGGACTTTTATATCGGCTGTTCTCCTTCTGTTCCGTCAGAAATGGAGGAACTCCATAAACCGTGCGGCCGAGACCATGACAATCTTTGCGGTGATTTGTGCCGGACTTTTCCCTGTCATCCACCTGGGGCGGATATGGTTTGCTTATTGGCTTATTCCATACCCCACCGGACGACACTTATGGGTGAACTTCAACTCACCCCTCCTCTGGGACGTATTTGCCATCGGGACATATTTTACTGTTTCACTGGTCTTTTGGTACCTTGGGATGGTCCCTGACTTTGGCACACTCAGAGATCATACAAAAACCTTTATTAAGAAGAAGATCTACGCTCTATTAAGCATGGGATGGTCGGGGTCAGCCAAACATTGGTCCCGGCATGAGGCGATCAGTATGGTCCTGGCAGGCTTAGCCACCCCTCTGGTCTTATCCGTCCACTCGGTGGTGAGTGCGGACTTTGCTACAGCCAATGTACCAGGTTGGCATACCACCATCTTCCCCCCATACTTTGTGGCTGGTGCGATCTTTTCAGGCTTCGCTATGGTTCTTACCCTCATGATCATCGTGAGAAAGATCTATAATTTTGAGAAATATATAACACTCTATCACTTTGAGCAGATGGCCAAAATCATCATTTTAACGGGTTCATTGGTTGGCTTGGCTTATACCACCGAGTTCTTTATGGCCTGGTATTCACAAAACCCTCTTGAACAGTCTGCCTTTCTCAATCGTGTGTCTGGGCCTTACGCCTGGGCCTATTGGATCATGGTGACCTGTAACGTGATCACTCCTCAACTTTTCTGGTTCAAGAAGATCAGAACGAGTATTCCGTTGATATTTATCCTCTCCATTTTCGTGAACATCGGTATGTGGTTTGAACGGTTCGTGATCGTTATGACTCTCCACAGGGCACAGAATCCCGATGGTTTTGGGATGTATACACCTACAGGGATTGAGTTTACAGAATTCATAGGCTCCTTTGGCCTGTTCCTAACGCTATTCCTACTGTTTATTCGATTTGGACCCTATATAGCGATTTCTGAAGTGAAGGACCTGACAGCGAAAAAACTGAATGAAGAAAAGGGGGTTTAATCATGAAAAAGCTGATTCTTGGTGTTTATGACGACGAAAAAACCCTTATAAAAGCCATTAAAAGCATACGCGGCAATGAAGTAAAGCTACGCGATGTGTTTTCTCCCTATCCGGTTCATGGTCTGGACGATGCTATGGGGCTTAAACCCTCCAGGCTGCCGATTGTAGCCTTCATTGCTGGGACTATCGGTGCCGCATCCGCCCTCTACTTCCAGTATTGGACTCTTGTGGTGGACTGGGCCCTTAATATTGGGGGAAAACCCGGCTTTGCTCTTCCATCCTTCATCATAATAACTTTTGAAACGATGATTCTATCGGCCGCACTCACGATGGTAGGGGCTTTTTTCGTCAGGAGCAAATTATTCCCAACGTTTAATACCGATGTGATTCACCCTAGAGCAACCAATGATCAATTCATTATTGCTATTGACCCTCAGAAAAATAGTGTAGAAGGGGATAAAATCAAGACCATGCTGAAAGATAACGGAGCTAGTGACGTTCAAGACAAAGAGGTGGCAAAATGACTTCTTACAAACCATTGATCAAGACTGGTATTATTTTATTCTTAATACTTATCATGCTGTCCTGTAAGGGAACAAAGAAGGATAAAGGCTGGGAGTACTTCCCAGACATGGCGTATACGGGTGATCATCCAGATGCCGCTGTCTATGAGGCCTACGACCCAAATAGCAATTTCAAGGACGGGAAGACCTCCAGACGGCCTGTGAAAGGGACGATTCCAAGGGGTTACACGCCCGATAACTTCCCGGATCGCGGGTCTATAAGTGTTAAGCTTAAAAACGGGAAGTACTCCATGAACTTTGCTACAATGGATGACGCAAAGAAAAAAGAAGATGCCGAAAAAGCCGGTAGAGAGTTAACGAATCCTGTTCCTATAACTGATAAGGTCTTGGAAAGAGGAAAACGACTGTATACAAGAAATTGTGCCGTGTGTCACGGGATCCAGGGGAAAGGGAAGGGACGAGTTCAGGTAGGAGCCATTGATCTTACCTCTGACAAGATAAAAAGCTATCCATCCGGCCGTCTTTATTATGTGATCACAAAAGGAAATCTCACGATGCCGACTTATGCATCCCAAGTCTCAACCAACGATCGCTGGAAGATCGTCCACTATCTTGAAAAAGAAATTATCAAATGATTTGTCTAAATAATCTGCCGTAGGGGCGGGGTGACCCCGCCCCTACGGCATTTCACAAAATGATTTAGCTTATTAAAAAGAGGTTTTAGAGTGTCCGAAACGTTTGATTTTACTAATAGATTAAAACTTATATGCTTGATACTTATAGCTATTGGCATTGTTTCACTAACCTTTGGCTATTTGGAATATGCCGGGCCTGAAAGCTATCACCAGCGATTTTGGGCTAATATACTGGTCAATAACTTCCTGTTTCTTGGGGTTGCCGTGGGAGCCACTTTTTTTGTGGCCCTTCAGTATGTTGCCAATGCTGGCTGGTCCGTTGCCATCAAGCGTATCCCGGAAGCTATGGGAGCTTTTATACCGATAGCCGCCGTTTTGATGCTTGTGTTTTACTTCGCCGGCGGGAAGAACCTGTATCACTGGATTCATGAACTCCATAAGACTGTACCGGACGCCATTATCGCGGGGAAAAGCTCCTATTTGAATGAACCTTTCTTTATCATACGGATGATTGGGTTCTTTGCCATCTGGTCTTTCTTTTGGTGGTTTTTTAGGCGCTCATCCATGAAAGAAGATCAAACAGGCGGTCTGGATAGCTACAAGTCCAGTCGACGATTGGGGTCTATTTTTATGATCCTTTTCGCCCTCACCGTGTCCTTTGCCAGCTTTGACTGGCTGATGTCCCTTGACCCACACTGGTTTAGCACGATGTTTGGAGTCTATAGTTTTTCGGGGATCATCCTCCATACGATTGCCATTATCGCTATTATCGTCGTTTTCCTGAAAAGAAAGGGTTATCTTAAAGGGACCAATGAAAATCACGTCCACGATCTGGGTAGACTGATGTTTGGTTTCAGCACCTTCTGGATCTATATATGGTATTTTCAGTTTATGCTGATCTGGTATGCCAATATTCCGGAAGAAACAGCCTACTTTAAACATCGTGTGGAAGGCCCCTGGCTTGGCTATTTTATCGCTAACGCCGTAGTGAACTGGGCGATCCCATTTTTCGCTCTCATGACACGCAATTCCAAACGGAATCTTATGAACGTAACCATCATAGGTATCGTTCTGGTCTTCGGATATTGGCTGGATCTTTATGTAACCGTATTCCCATCAGCTGTAGGGGTGATTGGTGAAACAGGAATGATGCCTCTTCCACCGAGTATTGGATACCTCGAAATAGGAGGGTTTTTAGGGTATATAGGTCTTTTTATGCTGGTTTTGGGTAGATTCCTGAGCAAGGCCCCCCTCATGCCTAAGAAGCATCCATTATTGGAAGAGAGTCTCCATTTGCATACATGATCTGACGACTTCATTAAGCTTATATTCATACGCCCAACAGGAAGGAAAATATGCCTCAAATCCTGTTATACTGAACTAATTAGTCATGGTGAGCCTGTCGAACCATTCTGTAGGACGGCCCTTCGGCAAGCGTTCGACTGAGCTCACGCCGAAGGCTCAGGGTGACATTTAAAAAACCCTTCAGTATATTGAGAAAACGAGTCTATCCAATTGACTTACTCCCTCCGATAGGATAGATTATAAGCAGATCATGTGAGGAAATCAACGGTGGAACCTAAAATATTAATCCAGGAAAAAACACTTTCACTCCTTTTAGCTAAAGACAAAGAAAGTTATTGTGCTTACTGTCCCGAACTAGACATAGTGGCAGAGATGGATACCCTGGAGAAAACCGTTGAGGACATGATTGAAGCTATTAAAGATTATGCTAATGAATACCTGAATGACTATGACCTCTATTCTAAAAGCCCTAATCGAGCCCACCATCTTCCGTATATACGTGCTATTGAGGCTTGCCAGACAGACTGGGATTTACGCATGCTAATGGAAATCAAACATGGCATCATACACGTATGATCACTTCAGGACGGTGCTTAAGAAGTTGGGCTTTGAGAAGATTCGCTCAGAAAAGCATGAAACATGGCGTAAAGATCTATTAAATGGTACCATTCTAAGGGTGAGAATCAGTCACCAACATGGAAAAGACATCCCAAACTGGTTATTCCATGAGATGCTTAGGCAGGCTGGGGTGGACAAGGCCGAATTTCAAAGGGTCTTGAACGACTGATTGATTATGCGTTGATGAGTGACTTCTGCCAAAATAACGCATCCCCCACTTCTGGGTCAAGCTGATAACCGGAGAACCCATAGCCGCTGGGGCGATTGCCGATCAGCCCACTGAATACCTGTGTTGGCCTAGAGATAAGCTCAAAGTATTCTTAAGCAAACACGCTGATCTCTTGACGGCCTTCCAAAGGGTCATCAGCCAGGATTTAGTCCACAAATTAAGAGCGAGAAAGTAGGTGCATCATGCTATCTGCTCTTTACCTGAAAGACTCTTAAGGAATCTACTAAAAAAATTATCCAGAGTAATTTCCGGGCTTTCTGCTCAAATTGTCTTGGCTTTTGTCGATGTGTTATTTTATAAATCCTACTATTTACGAACACAACGATTAACATGGAAAAAACACCCACGATCCGTTTTAAGCACTTTCTTGTGGTAACAACTATATTGTTGATAACATTCCTGTCTTCACCCGTACAAACGGCTAGGAAACAACAAATCTTCAGGATTATCACTGAAGAATTTCCTCCTTATAATTACACAAAAAATGGCAAGATCACTGGCATTTCTACTGAAATTGTACGTACAATCCTTAAAAGATTGAGTCATCCAGATAATATTGAAATCATGTCCTGGTCTCGTGGCTACGATCTTATAAATAAAAACGATAACATAATTCTATTCTCGACAACCCGATCACCTCAACGGGAAGACCTTTTCAAGTGGGTGGGTCCCCTTGTGCCGAATAATGTAGTTTTTTTTGCAAGGAAAGGCGCAGGTTTGCCTGTAAATAGCTTGGAGGACGCCAAAAAGATCAATAAAATCGGCGTCTATAAGGATGATTTTGGTGAGCAGTTATTAAAGAAAAAAGGCTTTACAAATCTTGACTCAGTCATAGATAACAAGGATAATGTGCAAAAACTTGTGGATGGTAAAATAGACTTGTGGGCCATTAATGAGCTCACTGGAATGCATCTGGCACAACAAGTTGGTCTTGCGGACAAAATAGAAAGCGTGTTTTTAGTGAATGAAGCCCAAATGTACATTGCTTTTAGCAAAAATACTCCGAATAACGTCATAAAAAAGTGGCAAAATGTTCTGTACAGAATGCACTCGGATGGATCCTATGCCCGTATTTTCGGGAAATGGCTTGATTCGCGCGGCGAAAGTCCTTTCCCAACACAAAAAGTCATCATTGTAATCATTATAACCCTCATCACCCTGGGCATTTTCATTGTATTAATCCTGAACCGTCAACTCAAAAATAAAGTCCGGTTAAGAACAGAGCAATTAGAACTGGAACTTGCTAAAAGAAAGGTAATTGAGGTATCTCTAATAAAAAGTGAAGAACGGATTAGAGGTATTTTTCAGGAGTTATCTATCCCAATTTTAGTTAGCCGAATCTCTGATGGTAAGGTTTTATATGCCAATCCATCCTTTGCATCCACTCTAGGCTATACTTTGGAGGAAATATTAAATCATCGTACGCCTGATTTTTATAATAATCCTGATGACCGCCGTAAACTATTGAAGGCTTTAAAAGAATGCGGAAGTTTATCCAATTATGAACTGCACGGCAAAAGGAAAGATGGGACAACTCTATGGGTAGTCCTTTCAGTCCAACAAATTGACTTTGAAAAGGATGAGGCCCTTTTGGTCGGTTTAATTGATATTTCTGAACGAAAGCAGATTGAAGAGGAGATGAAACAAGTACTTAAGCAATTGGAAAGCACCAATAAGGAATTAAAAGACTTTGCCTACATCGTTTCCCATGATCTTAAAGCCCCTCTACGAGCCATTGGATCTCTCTCAAGCTGGATAGCAACCGATTATGCCGATAAGCTTGATGACGACGGAAAAGAGCAGCTGAAATTACTTCTCAATCGAGTGGAACGCATGCACAACCTTATTGAAGGCATTCTTCATTATTCCAGAATAAGTCAAGGTGAAGAGGAATTAAAAGAAATTGATCTCAATGTACTTGTCACAGATGTAATTGATTTTATTGCCCCTCCGGACAACATAACCATCAAAATCGAAAATCGTTTACCCACAATAGAATGTGAAGAAACACGTATAACACAAGTCTTTCAAAACCTCTTGAGTAATGCCATAAAATATATGGATAAACCCAAGGGAACGATAACGATAAGTTCCATGGATAATCCGGATCACTGGAAAATCACTGTGGCAGACAACGGTCCAGGGATTGATGAAAAATACTTTGACAAGATCTTCCAGATATTCCAGACCCTAAAGGCTAGAGATGAGTTTGAAAGCACAGGGGTGGGTCTGACAGTTGTCAAGAAGATTATCGAGATGTATGATGGAACCATTTGGCTGAAATCCCAAGTGGGAGAGGGGAGTCAATTTTATTTCACTTTACCGAAAAAATAATCTTTAAATCCATCTATAAATGAGTATCTTTTGATTATGAGAAGCCAGAAATCTATCCTGCTTGTTGAAGACGACAAAGTGGACGTCATGACAGTTAAAAGAGCCTTTAAGGAACTCAAAGTCGTGAATCGATTGGTCACTGCAGGGAACGGAGAAGAGGCATTGGATATTCTAAGGAACGAGGAAAATGAAAAGCCTTGTTTCGTCCTTCTCGACTTAAACATGCCCAAAATGAACGGCATAGAATTCCTGAAGATCGTTAAGCAGGATGATGTCTTAAAAAGAATACCTGTTATTGTCTTAACCACTTCTAAAGAGGAGCAGGACCGATTTGAAAGCTTCAACTTAAGTGTTGCTGGTTATATGATTAAACCTGTTGACTTTGCCAAGTTTCTGGACATGATGAAAGCTATTAACTTGTATTGGACACTGAGTCAACTATCTGAATAATATTCATTTGAAAAATGCCTGGGCTGATTGCTCCACACGGTAGTTCTTGTTCTAAACAAAGTGAATCATCTCACTAGCCACAACGCTTTTGGTTAGTGATAACTAATAAGTGACGTATTTATATAAATACCTGTAGGGGCAGACCCACGTGTCTGCCCGATCCAAAGGTCTATGCAGACACCATAAGGGTGAATGCCACCTATCCGTACGGGTTCAACATG
>CAJXGR010000063.1 GCA_913053665.1 uncultured Spirochaetia bacterium | reverse complement strand
AATAGCCTGGTACAACTGAATCTATATAATCTAGTGCTCCTTCAAAGCTCATTTGATGTGTAGAAGCGACCCGGCGGAGAGTGTTGAATTGACGCGTCATTCTGAGAGAGTCTTCGAGCGAAGAATCTTATTTCCCGTGTAGAAGAGAGATTCTTCACTTCGCTCCGCTACGTTCAGAATGACGTTTGTGCTAAAAAGCCTCAATTCAACAGATTCCCATGTGTTCGTCTTTCCACCAGCTATCCGTACGGGTTCAACATGTTGAACCCGTACGGATAGCTGGATTTCATCCCTCTGGCACCTGTATGACTCTCTGAATCGGGCAGGCACATGGGTCTGCCCCTACAGGTATTTATTACTGCCAAAATAAAGACTTGCCGATAGTGATTCAGAAAAACTAAGTTAATCTGTTACGTTGAGAAAGTCAAGATTTCCCTTGCTTTTTACAGACTCTTAAATTATCATTTACCCATCTATCGATTTGGAGTTCCATCATGAAAACATGGCGTATCGCCTTATTAGGACTGCTATTTTGCAACACACTATGGGCTCAGGAAGTGTCACCAGCCCTTGTAATCCAGAAAGATCAGGGAACTAAGGGTCAAAGAAAGACAACGGCTCTCAGGGTTACAAAAGTGTCTACTGAAGTCCGTATCATGGGGCTTATTGCTGAAACCAAAATGACCTTGACCTTTAGAAACCCCAATAACAGGGTCTTGGCCGGTGATTTTTACTTTCCCTTACCTCAGGGAGCTGTGATCAGTGGCTACGCCCTGGATATCAAAGGCAGGATGGTGGATGCCGTGGTGATCGAAAAGCAAAAAGCCCGACAGGTCTATGAGAAGATCGTCCGTAGGGGCATTGATCCGGGATTAGTCCAGTGGGTCAAGGGCAATCACTTCAAAACCCGTGTGTTCCCCATCCCCGCAAAGGGGACACGAACGATTATGGTGAAATACGTGAGTGACCTTGTCCTGGACAACGGGGAGGCTCTCTATCATTTACCCTTGAACTTCAAATCCCCCGTGAAAGATTTTTCTATCCGGGTCGAAGTAGTGAAAGCTACTATCAAACCCAGGATCCTTCAGTCCAGTCTCTCTCGATTTCGGTTCAAAGCGTGGCGTGAGAGTTATATAGCGGAAAGCAGGATGAGAAACGCCAGGCTCACAAACAATATGATCATCGCCCTTCCGAGCGTTAACAAGCAAAAAGTCTATGTGGAAAAAGCAAAGGATGGTTTTAGCTATTTTTATATTAATGACTTCATTAAGCCCCCTAAAATGGCCTCTCCAAAGGCTCCTGAACGAATAGAAATCCTCTGGGATGCCTCCGGATCACGAGGTCACCAGGATCACCGACGTGAGCTGAGTCTCTTGAAGGCTTATTTCTCCCGCTTGAAGGCCCAGGTGACGGTTGACCTTGTGCTTTTTCGCCATAAGAGAGGGGTCTCCAGACAGTTTGTGATTAAAAATGGCGGGAGTGAGTCATTGATTCATGAGCTTAAAAAGGTTCAATACGATGGTGGGACACAGATGGCCAGTATATCTCCCGGGGAATCAACGGATCCAGCGGACTTTCACTTACTTTTTACTGATGGTATTTCCAACTTTGGGGTGGAAAAACCTCATGGTTTCAAGAAACCTGTCTATGTCTTCTCATCGGATAAAGCTGTCCATCATTCTTTCCTGACATACCTTGCTTTAAGCACAGGTGGAGAGTACTTTAACCTGAAGCGACTGAAGGATTCCATGGTTCTAAAGGCTATTGGGACTCAGGCCTATTCATTTTTATCGTCTACAGCAGATAAAGGTGAAATCACTGATACTTATCCCAAAATCACACAGCCCATACACGGTCACTTTATTCTGACAGGCAGACTCCTAAAGAATCAGGGAACGATTAAAATAAAGTATGGCTTTAAGGATAAGGTGATGCGGGAGGTGACCTATACGGTGAGTCGTGGGAAAGGAGCAAGCGGTGATCTCATACAACGTTTCTGGGCGCAGAAGAAGATTGACGACCTTATGATCTTCCCAAAGAAGAGTGAAAAAGAGATCGTAAGCACCGGCAAAGAATACGGCTTGGTGACAAAGGGAACATCGCTGATTGTATTGGATAACCTGAATCAGTACGTGGAAAACAGGATTGTACCCCCTGAATCCCTCCCTCGAATGAGAAAAGCCTATCATAAGACCATCGCACACTTGGGCAAGAGGGAGCTTAAGAAGAAGGAAGCCAGGATAGGTTACATCCTGTCCCTGTGGAAAAAGCGTGTGGATTGGTGGAACAAGGATTTTAAATACCCAAAAGACTTTAAGTATACAAAGAATAATGAGGTAAACTATGCTCGTGGGCGACATGTTCATGCAGAATTGACTAACAGTGAAGGATCCTCTGATGATGAAAGCCGCATTGACAGATTGTCTAATGACAGGGAGAGGGTAGATCGTCCTCGTCGGCCTGATCGTGAATTGAATATTAATGAAGGTGAAACATATAATTCAGAACAAATAAACCAATCAAAAGAGAGGGCGCCAAATGCTGAATTTGATAGAGAGAGAGTTAGAGAGGGTGTTATCACTTCTGAACAAAAAACAGAAGAAACCGTTGAAGGCCCAGCCTTAGTTCCAGAGGGGCCTGCAGGAACTGAGCCAAATATTGCTCCAGGTACCAAAGAACTTATTGATCGTCCATCAACCTATAGTAGGGAGACAACAACCCGTAATGTGAATAGAACACGTCACGGAAGGTTTTATGGGAACGGAAAAGGGGGATTTTATACATTTTACGATTCTCCAAAGGGGAAATCATCCGAAACACCTTCTAATATCATAATCAAAGCTCAAGAACCCGGTACACCCTATCTGAAGAAGCTTAAAGCCGCCAGCGAGAAGGATTACTTCACGGTGTACATGGCAGAGCGTAAACACTATAATCGTTCACCAGCCTTCTTCCTGGACTGTGCCGACTTCTTCATCAGCAGACAGAAGACTGATTTAGCCCTTCAGATACTCTCAAACATTGCTGAACTTGATCTTGAGGACGCTTCATTATTGCGAATACTGGCCCACAGGTTGGCTCAACTTAAATACCTGGATTTAAGCGTCCTGCTCTTTGAGGAAATCCTGAGGCTTCGACCTGAGGAACCCCAGTCCCATAGAGACTTGGCATTGGTCTTGGTCCGTCGTGCCGATTTGGGTACAAAGACTAGAGAGAATGATAACAAAAGAATACGTGGAATGTTAGAATCTGAATATCGTCGTTTGAAAAATGGGTTATCCTCTGAGAGTAAATCAAATGAAGCAATGATTAGAAGGCAAGAAGAGCGATTGAGACATCTAAACAATCGTTTATCTAGTATAACTAAAGCTTCAGTATATATCAATACTAAAGAACCCGTCAAAACCCCTTCTAATACATATAAGGACTATAAGAAAGCCATCCGATTACTCTATCACGTGGTGATGAATCGCTGGGATCGATTTGCTGAAATAGAAAGCATCACTTTGATGGAACTCAATCGCCTGATTTCCAAGGCTAAAAAGGTGGGAGTCAAGAATATACCTGTCGATCCCCGTTTGGTCAAAGTCCTTGACGTGGATCTAAGGATCATTCTCACATGGGACACAGACAGCACAGATATCGATCTCTGGGTGACAGAACCATCCGGGGAAAAAGCCTATTACAGCCATCCCAAAACAGTGATTGGTGGAAAGGTCTCCCGTGACTTCACTCAGGGCTACGGGCCGGAAGAATATGTCTTAAAGAAAGCCATGAAAGGGCTTTACAAAATAGAGGCCAATTACTACGGGAGTTCATCGGCTAAAATACTGGGGGCTGTGACCCTTCAGGTCGATATCTTCACGAATTACGGTCGTCCCGATGAAAAGCGAAAGTCCATCACTCTAAGGCTCACAGGCGAAAAGGAGACCGTCTACGTGGGGGATATTCGCTTTTAAGTTTAAGAAAATCACCACCTGAACTCATCAACGATCCAGGAGGTGTTGGGATCGAATTCATTCTTCCCTTTCGCATCCCGTATCAGTATGGTATGATGGTAAACAGCGGATAGAACACCAAACCGATAAACCCGTACGGTGATTTCCTGATTAGTGCTTCCCCCATAGTAGTTGACATAGCACCGTATCGTTGACTGGGAAGGGGCTGAGTAGACACGTATATTCTCAGGGCCTTTTCTGGTGGTGTTATCCACGTCAAGCTCCAGGTCCCATTGGTTCTGAGTCACGTGTTTCTTACTGTAAAAACAGTGTATCTTGCTCTTGACATCGTCGATATGGAGGTCTAAATCACCTTTCCCACTCCAGGTCAACTCAAAGCGTATTTTGGAATCTCGCACCGTTGAGTGGACAAGCCAGCCAATACTCCGACTGTATCGAAAGCCATTGTGATAGGTGAGTAGACAGATATAATTTCTTCCACTGGACAAGATCACCTTTCCCTTGACCTTATTTCCCTCTCTTGATGTTGGGAACTCTGAGCTATTGTTATAAATCCTGACTTCAGCGTTGGGATCGAGGATAATGGCAGTCACATCCAGGACTCCCTTTTTAGTGGAGGCAAGGGTTATTGTTTCATTGCCAAGGACTTTACCACCCTCACTTAACTTGAGGTCCTTAAAGCCAACAACTGGCAGGGAACGGATATCTTCACGAGCATGGTCTTCACCCTGTTTTACAGCCTCTTTTTTACCCGTTGCTTTTCCCGTATCGCTGTACCCAAAGGTAAAAACGAAGGGTAAGGCGAGACATAGAACGTATCCGACAGCTTGTTTTCTCATTCATACACTCCAAATGGAATCTTATTCGATTGGCGTTAAACAATATCACTTTCTTTCATATTCTGGATTCTGTTCTTTAATCAAGTGAATGGAGTAGTTGGGTTCATTATTATTATAAGCGTCCTCTAATCCTTTTCTGGACAGGAACATCCATGCCTCATACTCATCATTGGATGTCTGTTCCGGTAAAACAGTAACTAATAGCTTTGTGTTCACCTTCAGTTCAATGGGATCATCTAAACAAATAGGCTCACCGTCAAAATGGGCCTGTAAAGTTTTGGGTTTCATATTGGTCTCCATATTAAAGTTAACGATATATCTGACATTTGGGAAGAGCTTTTTGTAATTCTTAAACTTACTTATAATTATGAAGCCAAATAAACTTGTTCTCCAAGTCACTCGTGGAATGATCAGCAAGACATCTCAAAACAACGCGTAGAAGATCCTTGATATTCATTTGTCTGGAGACTAAAATACCGTAGCTTTTGCCCTTTTGCTCATACTCCTTGACCTGTCAGGTTTTTGACTCAAAACCCCTACTCAGACGTTCTTCGGTGTTTTCTTCTATATCCCTGTCAATTTCGTCTTTATGGTCGTAATAATAGGAAAGGGCGTCGTATACGTGATACAATTCTATATGAGCAAATTCCCGAACCAGTTCTTCAGGTGTCAGACCCTGATACAGGACATAAGCGACAACAGATCGCACGGGAAACTTAGTGCCAGTGATGATTGGCCTCCCCCCACAATACCCGTCTTTTGACTCGATATAGGCATGTTGAACTTTTTCTGACTTTTGGCTCATTTTAATCCTCCAATGGATGAACTTTAATATAATCGGCCCATCAGGTTATACGATCTTTTCATTTTGCCCAATGAAGATTCTATTGTTCAATCAACAACTCCTGGGATCTGATTAAATTTAGTAATATATCCGACATTTGGGAAGAGCTTTTTGTAATTCTTTAATCCCATTTTCCGTCACCTTGGAATCAAAAAGACCAATAGTTTGTAGGGATTTTAGAGCTTTTAGATGAACTAAACCGTTGTCTGAAACTCCTGTACCATAAAGATCAAGGTTTTTAAGTCTTTTTAGAACTATTAAGTAGACTAATTTATCGCTTGTTACCTTTGTCCAGCCAAGGTTAAGACTATTTAGATATAACATCGACTTTAAATAAATGAAACCATCGCCAGTCATTTTAGTATATGAAAGATTAAGACTCTGTAAAGCAATCAGGTCTTTTAAGTGAACCAATCCATGGTCAGTCACTTTCGTACCCTCAAGGTCAAGATATCTTAGGGATTTTAAGCCTTTCAGATAAAGTAAACCGGCATTTGTTACCTGGGTTTTTCCTATACTAAGGCCTTTTAGAGACATCATGCTTCTCAAGTGACCCAAGCCAGTATCTGTGATTTGTGTTTCTCGCAGAGAAAGATATTGCAAAGTTTTTATGGCTTGTAGATGGAGCAATCCAGCATCTGTTACATATGTACCATCAAGATTGAGGACTCGAAGAGATTTTAAGTTCTTTAAGTGGATAATACCAGCATCTGTTATTTGTGTATTCAAAAGGAAAAGAAATTCGAGGGATTTTAAGTTCTTTAAGTGGACTAAGCCAGCATCTGTCACCCGGGTACTCCACAGGAGAAGCTTCTTCAAGGATTTTAAGGCATTTAAGTGACGTAATTCTCCATCGGTCACATTTGTTTGTGCTAGATCAAGTATTTGGAGGGATTTGAGTTGTTTTATGGTATAAACTTTACCCAGCCCTTTGAGCCAGCGTTGTGTGGCTTCTAAGTTCTTTTCAGAAGATTGACTCACTAAACTTTCCGTGTTCACACTCAGTAAAAACAGGCTGACTAAGAGGATCAAGATAGTTTTCATTTGCTTTTCTCCTTATTCTGGGTCACAATTTGGAACGACTGCTTACGTCCTGTCTGATCGTTCGCCCAGATTTCATGACTTCCCTTTTCCTGACGGTCAAAACGAAAACCATGCTTTTTCAGCAGTTTAATGAGTTCCGAGGCTTTCATGGTATATTCACTGGAATAGAGGCCTTTTTTAGGGGTTTAGACTGGGTAAAGATGGGTGGAACAGGCAATTCACGATCTTTGTAAGACTCATAAAGCTTACGAGCAAGATCCGCGGCAATCTCTAAAGCCTCTGCTACAGTCCTTCCCTGGGCTATTAAATCTGCCAGGTCATGGGACGTCACCAAATACTCACCATTTTCAAGTTCCTCAATGTCCACCTGTAACAAGGTTTCCATATGTTCCTCCTTTTTTATGAGTAATCGATCTCTTGAACAAAGCGGACAAAAGACTCCGCCCATTTTGGGGATGAAAAGCTGTGTAGATGGACGTAAGAGGCCAGTACGTTTTTATGGAGAATACCATCCCGCTGGCCGTCTAAACCATAACCCCGTTTCACACTATAGATACAATCCATATCACTCATATTCACAGCCTCAGAGTAATGAAACTCATGGGCTTTCATTTCGTTGTCCATTGGAAACCACGACTCACTGTCGGTGGGGTTTAAAACAGTATATCCAAAGCCTTTGGGCTTATCCGTCTGATGGATGTCACAGGGAATCGCCCCGACCATTTTCCTTGTTTCATTGTTCCATATGATGCTTCGGGCGAGATACATCAACCCGCCGCATTCGGCATATACAGGCATCCCGTTGTCAATAGCCTTTTTGATAGCTATTCTGAGGGATATATTCTTCTCTAACTCTTTCATAAAGACTTCCGGGAACCCTCCACCGATATAAAGACCTTTCACATTAGGAAGTTCCTGATCCTCAAGGGTGTTAAAGGCGATCAGTTCAGCCCCGGACTTTTCTAAGGCGTTTAAATTATCGGGATAATAGAAGTTAAAGGCTTGATCCTTGGCGATACCAATCTTTACGGTGTCCTTTGGCTGACTGGATTTAATAGTCGGAGTTTTTGGGTCACCTTCAGTAGATGGTTTAACAGGCTTTTGATTTACATTGGCCTTTTCGAGAAAGCGATCCAGATCAACATGATCTCGGACAACCTTTTCAATCCGGTCTAAAACCCCATCTATCTCATTGTTTTCCCCGATGGGGACAAGGCCAAGATGTCGTTCAGGGATCTCAAAGTCTGTGTCACCAGGGATAGCCCCCAGAACATCTATGTCGCAATAGTGTTCGAGAGCCGATATAAGCTTGGACTCATGACGTTTTCCCCTCACCTGATTGAGGATGACGCCAGTGATATCAAGATCGGGTTGGAACTGTTGGTAGCCCAGAACAAGAGCTGCGACCCCACGAGTCATCCCGCGGGCGTTGATCACAAGGATGACTGGTGATTCCAATATCTTGGCAAGATGAGCCGTACTCCCACTCCCCATAAGGTCAGGTCCATCATATAGACCCATGTTCCCTTCAATGATTGAAAGATCAGCACCTTTACTTTGCCTTTGGAAAGAGTCAATGATATTGTTTTCTCCCATGAGGTAGAAGTCCAGATTGTAGCAAACCCGTCCGGATGCCGCTGTCAGCCACATGGGATCAATGTAGTCGGGTCCTTTCTTAAAAGGCTGGACTGTATAGTCTTTCCGGGTCAAAGCCCTTAACAAACCTATAGTCACGGTGGTTTTCCCGGAACTCCGTCCAGGGGCTGAGATCACGATACGCGGATGAGAAGGGATATTGATAGGCATATCCTTGAATTTAGCCACAAATCATAGAAATGTCACGTATTTTTCTGATCCTCCATAATCTTTTTAAGGGCCAAAACATCAATCGGGTTTCTTTTTCGATGGCCCACCACCTTTCTATAAGTCCTGTCAGGCTTATCAAAATTGCATCCTAATTTTTGTAACGCAAGATTCACTTTCCTGAGCCTTTCGAGAGGATTTTCCTTCTTCTTTTGACCCACTTGTTTTTTAATTATCTTTTCCATAATACCTTAATGAATCTCTGTTCCCAGGAAAGAATTTCGTACTCCCTAACAAACACCTAAAAAGGACTTATTTTAACGTGAGTTCGGAATAAATTAAAATGCTAACTCTCTGTCGGACTAGGAAGTCCGACCTACAGGCTTTTGCAGGGAGAGTTCATTTACCTGTAGGTCGAGCTTCCTAGCTCGACAGGTGTCAATTTATCAGGTTAAACTTTTGTCAGATAGATTCTTATGTCCTGAACTCACGTTATTTTAATCTTTTCTTTTTTCCAAATCCTTAAGGGATTGGAGTCATTCAGATAAAAGCTCTTCGCGACGTGATAGGGACTTGGATAAAGTCAGGGGGTCGGCGAATTCAAGGTCTCCACCAATGGGCAAGCCCCTGGCAATACGGGATAATTTCACAGGAAAGGATTTTAAGACATCCGCAATATAAAAAGACGTAGCATCTCCTTCCACATTAGGATTGCACGCCAGGATGACTTCCTCGACCTCGGAATCCTTGACTCGTTGGATCAGTTCTTTGATCTTCAGGTTCCCAGGGCCAATCCCCTCAATGGGAGAGATATGCCCCATCAGCACATGATACAAGCCTTTGTACTCCAGGGTTTTCTCAATACTAATCACATCTTTAAACTGTTCCACAACACAAATGATCTTCTGATTTCTCTGGCTATCCTGACAGATAGAGCAAATGGGTTCTTCCGTAAGATGAAAGCACCTCTCACAAAAGCGAGTCTTTGATTTTAAATCCAAAAGGGACTGGCAGAGAAGTTCAACATTCTTTTGATTTGTTTTCAGGAGATAGAAAGCCAGCTTTTCAGCACTCTTGACCCCAACCCCCGGGAACCTGGATATTTCATGGATAGCCCTTTCCAGAGAGGACGTGTAATAGCTCATTCCTTACATTAACCCTTCCATACCGGGTGGGAGGCTCAATCCCCCCGTGACTTTACCCATCTCATCAGACGCCATCTCACCGGCTTTCTTTAATCCCTCGTTGACAGCGGCAATCACCAGGTCTTGAAGCATTTCGATGTCTTCAGGATTCACCACTTCAGGGTTGATGGTAATTTCCTTAAGTTCCTGGTGGCCATTGACTTTCACCATAACCATATCGCCTCCCGAACTGGCCTCCACTTCTTTATCTCCTAGACCATCCTGGACTTGCTTCATTTTGCCTTGCATTTGCTGGACTTGCTTCATCATTTGTTTCATATTTCCTTTCATGGAAAGACCTCCGTTTTTTGATAAAAAAATACCCAAATCTGTTAAATGCTGTCTTTATCCCCTGAGACAATTTCCCCCTTAAAGGTGTCCAGAACACTTGTAATCGCATCTTTTCTTTGGGTATTTGGTTTAGAATCGCTTTCAACTTTATCTATAAGAATACAATCAAATTTAACCTTCTTGTCAAACATTTGGGTAAAAAGTTGTTCCATTTTGTCTATATTTTCTGCTTTCGTCACTTCCTCAAAATAAAAGCTCTCGTTAAAAGTAAGCTTGATCTCGCCACTGAGCTGTTCTACTTTTACAGTATTCATTAAAAAGGAGGCCAGCATGGGCTTTTCCTTGGATAAGGTTTCTTTAAACGTATCCCATTGAGGGTTTTCCGACTTGTTGGGGATGCTTTTTTTTGCCACAGATGAAATGGGAATAATATTATCTTGATTCTTTTTAGGAGCCGTTACGTCTTCTATATCATCATCCGTTTTTGGCGGTTCAGAGGCAATAGGGGTCTCAAGCTTTCTGGATTTAACTTCCTCAACATATGTTCCAGGATGAGACGCTGAAATCCTGGCCTCCAGTTCCGTCAATTTATTCAGGAGAACAGACGGTTGGATAAAGTTTTCGTAGTTCACCAAGCGATACAAGTACGACTCAAAGAGATATTGATGATGAATGCTCTTCTTTAAGTCCTGATTGAGTTGGATAAGTAAGTTAAGTATTTCGATGATTTGCTGATCAGAAAAATGATCTGTATATTTCTTAAGGGATTCGATTGTTTCAGAGGGAACCTCCAGAAGACCGGCTTCCTTCTCACCACATTTTATGATTATAAGTAGATGACGAAATGTCTCTATGAGACCCAATGTAAAGTGGCTTAAATCCTCACCGTTCTCTATTAGACGAGCAACAAGCTGGATGAGACCGATAATATCCTTTTCCACAAGGTGATCCAGACTTTGATGATAATAATCCTCCGGCAGGATACCCAGAATCTCGTGGACTTGTTGAGAGGTGATATCCTTATCGGAATAGGCGATCACCTGATCAAAGAGGCTTTGACTATCTCTCATAGACCCATCACCGGCTTTAGCTATGAGGAAAAGGGCTTTATCCTCAATAGTGAGGCCTTCTGATTTTGCAATATCCTGGAGTTGCTTCTGGATAAGAGTTGTAGGGATACGTTTAAAATGATAGTGCTGACACCGTGATCGGATAGGGATCTTGACCTTATGGACTTCAGTGGTGGCAAAAATAAAGATCACGTGATCCGGAGGTTCTTCAAGGGTCTTGAGTAAAGCATTAAACGCCTGGTCAGTCAGCATATGGACTTCATCTATAATGAATATCTTATAGGGGCTTTTGTTGGGAACATACTTGACGTTCTCCCTGAGTTCACGAATCTGATCGATCCCCCGATTTGAGGCACCATCAATTTCTAAGACGTCGTAGGAAGTCCCGTTAGAGATCTCCACGCAGTTACTGCATCCCTGACAGGGCTGAGCAGAGGATCCTTTCTCGCAATTGATGGATTTAGCAAAGATACGAGCCGCCGAAGTCTTACCCACTCCTCTGGGGCCAGAGAATAAGTAGGCGTGGGCGATACGACCCGATTGGATAGCATTCTTAAGGGACTGGGCGATGTGAGTCTGTCCCACAAGTTCATCGAGGGTTTGAGGTCTCCATTTTCTTGCCGTAACTTGATAGGACATGATGGACTCGTTACTTGGAGATTAGTTTAGAAAAATACCCCCGTAGGGGCGGGGTCACCCCGCCCCTACGGGGGATTATACAGATCATAAGAACTTTTGATATAATGGCTTGACGTCTGACACGTACTTTATTAGTAATTGAGACCACTACCCGAAACCGGGGTTCACAACGCCTTTTATGATGGCCCGTTGCTCCGATCAAGGCCTGGCGGATTAACACCATAAAACAACTCATGAGTCGATTTGTGGATAGTAGTCTTCGGAGAGAGGGGGATTCGAACCCCCGGTAGCCTAAACTACATACGCTTTCCAAGCGTACTCCTTCGGCCTCTCGGACATCTCTCCTGAATCTCAAACTTGAGGCATAAAAATAGTGGATTCTTATGGGATTGTCAACCCTTTTCAGGGATTATTGAAGGGATCCTTTAATTCTCGACAGGGGTGTATTAAATAACCGATCTTGGATAAAATACTTGCATTCACTTATCTTTTACAGTATAATTAAGGTGAGTTTGTAATAAGTTAAGGCTCAATATGGATTCCAGGTTGGTGGTGTGTCATTCTGAGTGAGTCTTCGAGGGAGGAATCTCTATCCCTGTGTAGAAGGGAGATTCTTCCCATCACTCTGCTCCGTTCAGAATGACATTTTAGTAACAACCTGAAACACATAAAGAGCCTAAAGAATAATCCGTTTTTTG
>CAJXGR010000062.1 GCA_913053665.1 uncultured Spirochaetia bacterium | reverse complement strand
ATTATCGGAGAGCGTCTCAATTCCCAGGGGAGTCGTAAGGTGAAGCGTCTTCTTTTGGAAGAAGATTACAATTCGCTGATCAACATCGCCAGAGATCAAGTAGAGGGAGGAGCCCATGTTCTGGACGTTTGTGTGGCTTTAACCGAACGGGATGACGAGGCGGAGGTTATGAAACTTGTGGTCAAGAAATTGGCCATGAGTGTTGAAGCTCCATTAGTCATTGATTCCACAGATCATAAAGTGATTGAAGAGGCCCTAAAGACCTATCCGGGGAGCGTTATCATCAATTCTATAAACCTGGAGAACGGTAGGGAGCGAATAGAGAATGTTTTGCCCTTGGCTAAAGAGTATGGGGCCAGTGTGATCGCCTTAACCATTGATGAGAAAGGGATGGCAAAGACTGTAGATCATAAGGTAGAGGTGGCAAAAAGGATATACGACATCTACACTAAGGAATATGGTTTGGAACCAGGTTCTCTCATCTTTGATGTTCTTACATTCACCTTGGCAACAGGAGAAGAGGAGTGGGTCAACTCGGCAATCGCTACCCTTGAAGGTATTGGAGAAATCAAGAAGCAATTACCCGGTGTCTTAACGACTCTCGGCTTGAGCAACGTCTCTTTTGGCCTGAAGCCCAATGCCCGGAAGGTCTTAAATAGCGTATTCCTTTATCATGCAGTCCAAAAAGGATTGGATTCAGCCATTGTAAACCCTAAAGACATCATTCCCTATCCTTCCATCTCTGAGGAGGAGCGTGAATTAGCTGAAGACCTCATATTCAATAGAAAGCCGGACGCTCTCATCACCTTAAGTAGTTATTTTGAAGACAATGTAAATGAAAGCTCTGAAGAGAGTTTAGCCAAGGAAGAAGCCTCTCTTTCCGTTGAAGAGGCCATTCATCACAAGATACTCCATCGTGTTCCAGACGACATTGAGGCTTTATTGGATGAGGCTATGGAAAAATACAATCCTGTGGACATCCTGAATAACATACTGTTAAAGGCTATGAAGGAAGTGGGAGATAAGTTTGGATCAGGTGAATTGATACTCCCCTTTGTGTTACAGTCGGCTGAAGTGATGAAACGCGCTGTGTCTTATCTGGAAAACTTTTTAGAAAAGAAAGAAGGGACGACAAAGGGAACGATTCTCCTTGCCACCGTCTATGGCGATGTTCATGACATTGGGAAGAACCTTGTGAAAACGATTTTAAGCAACAATGGTTATACAGTCCATGATATAGGCAAACAAGTACCGGTGAACACCATCATCGAGAAAGCTCTGGAGCTTAAAGTAGATGCCATCGGGCTTAGTGCCTTACTTGTTTCGACCTCTAAACAGATGGGTATCTGTGTTCAGGAGCTTCACAGTAGAGGGTTGAACTACCCCGTATTAGTGGGTGGTGCCGCGATAAACAGGAAATATGGCCATCGAATCTCTCTCATCGACGATAAAACCCCATACGACGGTGCCGTATTCTATGCTAAAGATGCCTTTGAAGGATTGGATGTCATGGATCGCCTTTCCAATGAGGATAAAAAGGATGTCTTTATTCAGAAAGTCAAGGAAGAAGCCCTACAATCTGTTAAGGATAAGGATAAACCCAAGGAGACGGTTCAGACAAACCAGAAAAACAGGTCCGATGTGAAACAGTTATCTGAACTGCTGAAACCACCCTTTTGGGGGACAAAGGCTCTTAAGGAAGACGACCTCCAATTGGAAGAAATCTTTAAGCATTTAGCACTCTCAGAGCTTTATCGCTTATCCTGGGGGGGGAGAGGTAAATCCAAAGAGGAATACCAGAAGTTAGTCGAGGAAGAATTCCGTCCTACACTGGATAAACTTAAAGATGAAGTGATGAATAATTCACTTTTCCTAACCCGTATCGTATACGGATATTTCCCTTGTCAATCAGAAGGTAACGCTTTGTTTCTGTATGACCCAAAGAATCAGGATAAGCAAATTGCCCGATTCACCTTCCCAAGACAGACTAAAGCACCCTGGCTTTGCCTTTCGGACTACTTCACAAGTAAAGCATCGGGTCTAATGGACGTATTGCCTATGCAGGTGGTCACAGTAGGCGATAAGGTCACTGGGATTTGTGATGCACTCAACGAAAATGGGGATTACACAAAAGCCTATTATCTTCATGGACTAGCCGTCCAAACAGCTGAGGCTATGGCCGACTACAATCATCACCGTATATTAAGTGAGTTAAAGATACCTATGGATCAGGGGAAGCGTTTTAGTTTCGGCTATCCAGCCTGTCCTGAACTCGATGATCAAGAGGCATTAATGGGCGCTCTGAATGCAGAAAAGGAAATAGGTGTCTCTATTACCTCAGCCTTCCAACTGGTGCCGGAACAATCTACTTCGGCGTTAATTATTACCCATCCAGAAGCTGTTTATTACAGGGTATAACGGTTTCCTTAAGACTCAATAATCCCGCTACAGTTCATCTATATCTGTCAAATAATTAATAAATAGGTATTTATGTCGTATCAAAACACTAAAATAGAACAATACGCTGAGTGGATCTTTAAAAGACGTTGGTATGTCATATCTATCACTTTGCTGATCATATTATTGCTTGGCCTGGCTGCGTTAAATCTAAGACTGAACACCTCTTTACGGATATGGTTTGAGGAAGGGAGCCAGGAAGTTGTTCAGTACGATAACTTTAGAAGCCGTTTTGCTCAGGATAATAATATAATCGTTGTCTTTAAAGATGAGAGGGGTATTTTCAATCCTGACGCCATCGCCGTTATAGAGCGACTTACACGAAAGTTCTGGGCTACAAAGTATATCAGCAGAGTCGACAGCCTCACCAACTATGCTCACACCTATGTGGATAAGGATCTTCTTGAGATTAAGAACTTGATAGAATCCCGTATCCCTACTTTGAAACAACTTAATCAACTTCTAAGGCCTTATTTTAATAGTACTGAGAAAGGATTAAATGGTCTTAAAGATAGAGAACGCTTGCTGACCAATGGATTGAGCGTATTTTACTCATACGATCCATCTTTATTTATGTCTATGCTTAAAAACAAGGCGATAAAAGCCTCAAAAGACAATTTCATCAGTCTTTTAGCGGAAGTTATGAGGAAAAAGCCCCTCAGTAAAGGCGAGATGATTAGTTTCATCCACCGATTTATAACGAAAGATCCTGAGTTTGTGGACAGATTGACCCGGCGTTTCTATGTCACAGAGAGGGAAATCCATGATTTTCTCATGAAATCCGTGACGAACAATAGCATTGAAGCTAAACGGGTCGCTAAAAAGCTGATGGCATCTAAAGTTGGGATGAATCAACTCCTGAATACTCTTTTGGAAACGAGGAAAAAGAAGGAGCCATCTTTTGTTACAAAGATATGGTTTCAGCTTTTCAGCCATATAGACAGGAATATCTCCAAAAACTTGATTATTCAACACTTGCGATCTATTATAGATAAACTTCCCCCGTCGAAGGAAGAAATAATTGATCTCATCACTCCTCACGTAAAGGTTTTAGACGAACGTAAATTGCTTGTTGAAGCACTCAAGAGAGTTTTACCACCCTACTATGAAGATAAGGTTATTGAAGACTGGCTTACTGGGCCAATGACACAAGAAGATTATCTAACTCTCTTTTCAGAAATGCTTATAGCGATGCTTCCCATGACAGAGAAGGAATTAAAAGGGTTTGTCACAAAATACATCAAGGATCGGAAAGGGTTCCTGGAAATTAAAAGGATGCTATTTTATAGTAATGAGGAACTTAGGAAAAAGAGAAAGATTGCTCTCAGTGAAAAACAAGTCAAAAACGTTTATATATCAGAAGATGGGAAAGTGGCTGTTCTACTCTTGACCCCCCAACTGCCGGATTTTGCTCAAGACAAGAATCTCGATCTCTATCACCGGATTCATGCTATTCTCAATACTGAGGAACAACGCTCTGGATACAAGTTTTACGTAGGCGGCATCCCGGAAATGTCTGTCGCTTTTGAAGAATACATGTTTGAAGACATTAAGCTCCTTGTGCCGCTAATAATTATTTTCATTCTTCTCACCCTACTTTTCTTCTTTCGCTCATTTGCAGGGATGTTCGCCCCCATACTAGTTATTATTCTATCTACCATAGGGACTTTAGGGGGCTCTTATCTCATGGGCTTCGATCTGGACAGCATGAGCACAATGGCTCCTCAAGTACTTATGGCCATTGGCATTGCGGATTCCATTCACATTTTAGCTCTCTTTTTTAGGGAGCTCCAACAAGGAAAATCTAAAAAAGAAGCCATGATCCACTCACTCAGACTGAATTTCCTCCCCTGCTTTCTCACAAGTATCACAACATCCATTGGCTTCATTTCATTGCTATCCAGTATATCCCCTCCCATTCGTGTTTTTGGTATGATGATCGCTGTAGGAAGCTTATTAGCCTTCATTATTACGGTGACCTTTCTCCCAGCTCTCCTTTCAGTACTCAAATACTCCACTACAAGGAAATATCATGGTCAAGAGAGCAAAAACTGGTCGACCTGGTTAGGTCACTTTGTGACTCGTTATCACAACCTGATAATAGTGTTTACCCTTTTATTCACACTTGTTCTCGGCTACTTTATTTTTGGGATCACACCGGATAACAATCCAGCGGCCCAATTCAAGGCTAGCACATCCGTGCGTAAAAGTATGGATTTCATAGATCACCATATAAAAGGTAGTTACAATATTGAGGTTATGTTGGATACTCGAAAAGCCAAGGGGATCCATGATATTGGATTCTTACAAAAAATAGACTCACTTCAAAAGTATATTGAAACAAGGATTACTAAAGATGAAAACTTGCCTTTTGAGATTGGAAGCACCAGTTCGGTGGTCAATATCATTAAAACCTTGAATCAGAAGATGAATGGTGATAATCCCGACTATTATAAGATACCCGATGACCCACTAAAAGATACCTCCAAACAAATTGCTGAATACCTCTTTCTATTCACCTCATCAGCCCCATCGGGGCGTGGACTCGATAATCAAATCACCACGGATCATAGGATGATGCGGCTAACGGTACGCCATCCTATCACGAGCAGTGAGAATACCAAAAGGCTCATTGAACGCAT
The DNA here is from genome assembly GCA_913053665.1 of uncultured Spirochaetia bacterium. Classification (GTDB taxonomy): domain Bacteria; phylum Spirochaetota; class UBA6919; order UBA6919; family UBA6919; genus CAJXGR01. Next base: position 7,312 of record CAJXGR010000062.1, on the reverse strand, counting down.
CAAAGCCTATTGTAAGCAGAAATTGCCGGATATCGTCGTCCATGTAACCGGTCAGATCGCCATATTCGCCTATATGGAGGTTAAAATGACCCTCAATATGTTGAAAGGACTGGCTATTGCTTTCATTGTTATCACCCTTGTCCTTATGATTACCTTCAGATCAATTAAAATAGGCCTATTGAGCCTGATACCCAATATCCTTCCTCTAGTTGCCATGTTTGGGTTGATAGGGCTGACTGAAACACCATTGGATGGAGGCTTAACGATGGTGGCTCTTGTCACACTGGGTATTGTAGTTGACGATACGGTCCACTTTATCACTAAGTACTTAAGATCAAGACAGCAGGGAAAGTCTGTACTGGAGTCTATTTTTCAAGTTTACTATGATGTGGGGGCGGCGATTATCTTTACCACAGTGATTTTATCAGTCGGCTTTGGGATACTGATCTTTTCCAATTTTGGTATGAACACTAATTTTGGTATATTTACATCGATCACATTAATCGCTGCGTTATTCATGGATTTATTCTTTTTCCCAAGTATCCTACTCTTGGGGACAGGGAAGAAAGATTTGCAGGAGCAGGCCAGGAGGATCAAAGAAAGTTTGGCGGCTGAAAGAGATCATGAAAACAGATAAAGAGTTCTACAAACTATTTGCGGTGGCTCCTGAAATGCTGTTTGAGTTGACAGGGATTCAGACCAACGTAGCTTATACCATGAAATCCATTACTCTAAAGGAGTTTGAGTTAAGGATCGATGGGTTTTTAGAGTCAAATAAGAGGGATGAACCGGTCTATTTTGTTGAATTTCAGGCCTATCAAGACGATAAGATATATCATCGCATCATCAAGGGAATGTCCATTTATGGAGAGCGTTATCCAGAGAGGCAAATAAAAGGAATCCTGTTTTTCACAAAAGAATCTCTTGACCCAAAGACCAGACCGTGGTATTTTTTAAGCAAATCGGAAGATCAGGATTTTCAGGTCTATTATTTTGATACCTTGCTCAGGCTTTTGGAGGAAAGAGAGCCAGAACATCCTCTGGTCCTTGTGTTCAAACCTTATTTGATTGATGAACAGGATACATTGAGAGAACACTCGAAAGATTGGTATTCTAAACTGGAGCGTGGGAAATTACCTGAGGAACTGAAGGAAACTTTATGCACTGTATTTATTCGCTGGATGACGGAGCGTTTTAAGGAATTAACTTATGAGGAGGTCTTGGAAATGCTTGAGAGTTTAACTCCCCTTGAAGAGACAAGGGCCTATAAAGAGTTGGTGGAAAAAGGCAAAAAAGAAGGCAAAAAAGAAGGTAAAAAGATAGGTAAACATTTAAAAGAACTAGAGATCGCTAGGAAAATGCTCTTGAGAAAGGACAGTGTAAAGTCTATCATTGAAGTGACAAATCTTTCTATTAAAGAGATTGAAGGACTCAAGGAAGGGTAGATGAATCTATTTAGTACTGGATATTAAACCTCAGCGAACCAACGGATGAACCAATTATACCTAGTAATTACTCTCTTGTTTAGGCCAATATTTCTTTAAATACCATAAGATCCATGGGATCGATATCAACAGGCATAGTATAGATATCCATCCATTGCCATAGAATAAAAAAGAGGTTTTATTAAAGGGCTGATAGATATCTTCTACCTTCAGGCCAAGATTCTGTAAAATGGGTGTCCAAAGAGCTTCTTGCCCATTCTCCCAGGAGACTTCCCATAGGGTGACGATAGTGTTATACGTAGAATGACAGACAAAAGGGATTAAAAGACTGCCTGTACGGACATATAAAAGGCACATTACCATGCCAAACAAGAGTGCGCCAGGTATATCGGGATGTATCAAGCCGAAAAGCAGAGAGGAAAGGATCAGTCCTTCAGTAAAGCCCCACATCTTCCTCCATAACTGGAAGAGAATCCCTCTAAATAAAAGCTCCTCAAGGAATGGGGCTAAGAAAATGGTATCGATTGTGTCCATAACGTTGTAAAGAAGGGGAAAATCGGTATCTTTAGTCGTTATGAAGCTAAGTTCTTTTAACTGTTCCACCATGTAATCTGGATAAATCAAGCTGATAGGATAACTCCAAAGCCATGCAAATCCATAAGATAGAAACATAAGAGGTAGGAGAATAGTTAATATATGGGTGAAATGACGTCTTGAAGGAAGGGGTGTTCCAATGAACAGGTCTTTGGGTTGAATATTCAGCCTTTTAAAGTAAATGAAGGCCCATATGAGGACTGGACCATAATCTAAAACCTCTGCGGAGAAGAAGTCATATATACTTCTGTCTATTCCATAACTTAAAGTTACTTCCAGTATATCATATATCAAAGTGGATATCTCATCCCTTAAAAAATAAAGACCCAGGAGGATAAAGTCATGGGGTTTAAGGTTTTGAAAGGCTTCGTTTTGAGTCAATTGTGTTCCCTTCCTGGATAATCGATTGCAGTCTTCTTATAATATACATAAAAATAAAGAACCAATGTTTTTTCTTGTCTTTTTGACTGAATGAGATTATAATTCAAACAGTCCAATAGTTCGAATCGATGAACCTTTGTGAGGGCCTAGTGCGTATCCATAAAGTCCGCGTACATCCATCCAGAGACCATTTAGCCAAAGAAGATCAGTTAGCCTGGAAGATCGCTGAAGTCGCTTGTGATCCAGTTGATATAAAAGACAAAGTGACTGAGATGGTGATCAACCGGATGATTGACAATGCCGGTGTTGCCATAGCTGCTATCAACAGGAGCCCTGTAGCGAATGCACGATCTCAAGCCCTTTGCCATCCAGGAACTCAAGGAGCTACTGTATTTGGTATCCCCATGGACCAGACCTTTGACGCTGAATGGGCCGCCTGGGCTAATGGAACAGCCGTGCGTGAGCTGGATATGCACGACACCTATTTAGCCGCCGACTATTCCCATCCGGCTGACAACATTCCACCCATCTTGGCCGTTGCTCAGCAGTGTGATTGCAATGGAAAGGATTTGTTAAGGGCTATTGGAACAGGTTATGAGATACAAATCAATCTGGTGAAAGGAATATGCCTTCATAAGCACAAAATAGACCACATCGCCCATCTAGGGCCTTCCGTCGCCGCCGGTATCGGGACTCTTTTAGGCTTAGACCTAGACACCGTCTACCAATCCATTCAACAGGCTCTCCATGTAACCTGCAGCACACGGCAGTCCCGAAAGGGAGAAATATCCAGCTGGAAGGCCTATGCACCCGCTCATGCCGGAAAGCTTGCTATTGAAGCAGTGGACAGGGCTATGCGAGGCGAGAAAAGCCCGTCACCCATCTATGAGGGAGAAGACAGTGTGATAGCCTATCTTTTGGATGGCCCTGAAGGTGAATATAATGTTCCACTCTCTGAATCTGGAGAGCCTAAACTCGCTATCCTTGAATCTTACACAAAAGAGCATTCGGCTGAGTATCAATCGCAGGCTCTCATTGACTTGGCTTTTAGGATGAGAACCAAAATACCTAATTTTAATGATATAGAAAGCATTGTGATTCATACAAGTCATCACACCCATTACGTGATTGGGACAGGATCCAATGACCCTCAGAAGATGGATCCCAATGCCAGTCGCGAAACATTGGATCACAGTATTATGTATATCTTTGCCGTAGCCCTTCAGGATGGGAAATGGCATCATGTGACTAGCTATACTCCCGAACGGACCAAAAGACCCGATACAGTGACACTCTGGCATAAGATTACTACAGTAGAATCTCCGGAGTGGACCAAACGCTATCATGATCCAGACCCCAATAAAAAGAGTTTTGGTGCGAAGGTCCTTATTCACTTCAAGAATGGGGATACCCTGGAGGATGAAATCTCTTTAGCAAACGCTCACCCGGCAGGAGCGAAACCTTTTACCCGTCCAGACTATATCCAGAAGTTTGATACATTAACAGAAGGTATTATCGAACGAAAAGAACGAGATCGTTTCCTTAGTCTGGTGCAGCGTTTACCCGATTTAGATGATGACGGGATCAAAGGACTGAACGTTCAGGTTCCTCTTGATCGCCTTGTGAACCATCAAAAGGACGACCGAGGTATATTCTAATGCTCTTTAGAAGCAAGAATCCACAGGATAAGCGAAAGGATTTACGAAAAGCCCTAAAGACCAATAAGTTGCTAAGGTTCCCCGGAGCCTTTTCCCCCCTCGTTTCTCTGCTTATTGAAGAACTGGCATTTGATGGGGTATATATCTCAGGGGCTGTTCTATCCAACGATCTTGCCCTCCCGGATATTGGCTTAACCACTCTCACAGAAGTCTCCAGTCGTGGGCGAAAGATTGCAAGAGTCACCAAACTACCTGCCATCATCGATATCGATACGGGATTTGGTGAGACCATGAATGTTGTGAGGACCATCCAGGAATTGGAAGAGTTTGGTCTCTGTGGATGCCATCTAGAGGATCAGGTGAATCCCAAGCGTTGTGGGCATTTAGACCATAAGAAGCTGGTCGATCAGGACGCTATGGTAAAGAAAATCAGGGCGGCGGAGAGAGCAAAGAGTGATCCAGACTTCTTGCTCATTGCCAGAACGGATGCAAGATCCATAGAGGGTTTAGACCAGGCCATAGAACGGGCAAAAGCCTATGTGGACGCTGGAGCCGATATGATCTTTCCCGAAGCCCTTCAAGACGAGAAGGAGTTTGAGGCCTTTCGGAAAGCCATTGACGTTCCGCTGTTAGCCAATATGACGGAGTTTGGCAAGTCCAAATTACTGAATTACAAAGAGCTTCAGGATATAGGGTATAATATTGTGATCTATCCCGTGACCACCCTCAGGTTGGCGATGAAAGCTGTTGAGGATGGCTTATCCCATATACTTGAAGAAGGATCTCAGGAGGGTCTACTATCGCAAATGCAGACTAGAAAACGGCTCTACCAAATCCTGCGCTATGAAGATTATAACAAGTTCGATGAGGATGTCTATAATTGGTAGTGATACGAAAAATCAGGATAAAAATGTGTATTTTGGGTCTTTTACGGGATTTACTCAAAGAGGATGATTTTGACTAGACTTGTCTGGAAAATAGCCGTATCCAACACCTGAGTAAGTGGATATCAGTGTTTTACAATGTTTCAGTTTCTTTCGAAGCCTTTGAATATGAACATCCACAGTACGTTCTGAAATATAGGTATCATCTGTCCAGATAAAGTCGATGATCTCCTGTCGTGGAAAGAAACGTCCTGGATTTTCAAGGAATAAAAGTAATAAATGAAACTCTGTTTTGGTGAGTTTAATGGATTGATCATCTAAAGTGGCCAGGAAGGAATCTCTTTTTACAGTTAAATCCTTATAGGTGAAGATGTTTTGAATATCCCCTATTTCCATATCTTTGGGAATCCTTTTTAGAACTGCCTTAACACGGAGAAGAAGCTCCTTGATGTTGAATGGTTTTGTGATATAATCATCCCCGCCCCATTCTAAACCCTGTATCTTGTCTTTTATACCTGTTTTAGCTGTTAAAAAGATAACAGGGATAGTCTGGAATCTTATATCCATACGCATTTTGCGACATACATCAAGACCATTTATTCCATCCATCATAATATCAAGGAGAACCAAATCGGGTAAGTCCTTACCGTTAAGGATTTCATTAAGAAACTGATTGCCGGAAATAAACTTTTGAACCTCATAACCTTCCGATTTTAGATTGATAGAGAGGATTTCAAGAAGATCTTCTTCGTCATCGACAACAGAAACACGTATGGGCTGTTTTATTTTTTCTATCATAGGTTTATAGATTGATGCTTAACGATTTCCCCTTTAGCAAGGTAAATCGCATCTTCACAAATGTTTTTGGCATGATCACCAATACGTTCCAGACATTTGGCAATATCGATAATCATTAAACCTGTCTCAAAGCGTTCCGAATCTTCGTGAACATAAGGACCAATTGCGGTGATCACCTTTTCGTAGTGCTTGTCGACTTCTTTATCTTGTTCAATCATCTTTTGAGCGAGGTCAACATTTCTTTGTATAAAAGCGTCGAGAGAAAGTTTAAGCATTTGCTGGACAAGGTTTTTCATTGTGTAGATCTCATCAAGATAAGGCGGATCATCAATTCTACTCAGACCAAGGGCATTATGGGCAATTCTCGAGGCGAAATCACCCATCCGTTCAAGCTCATTGTTTATTTTCAAACCAGATGCAACAAAACGAAGGTCAATCGCTATAGGTTGTTTTAGAGCAAAGATTCTAAGACATATCTTGTCTATTTTAACTTCCAGGCGGTTGATGAATAAATCGTTTTTAATCACCTGCTTGGCCAGAGTGTAATCACGATCCTTTAAAGCCTTGGTCGCTTCTTCAATAGCTTCTTCTACTGAATTACCCATTTCCAAAAGGGTTTTTCTTAACAGATTAATCTCTTCATCGAGTTGTATGATCATATTATTTTCCTTTTATTAATGAATTAACCAAATCGTCCCGTGACATAATCTTCTGTTTTTTTCATAGAAGGATTGGTAAATATCTTTTCTGTTGTGGCGTATTCAATGAGTTCTCCCAGGTAGAAAAATGCTGTGTAGTCCGACACGCGAGCGGCTTGCTGCATGTTGTGAGTCACAATGACTATCGTATAGCTTTTTTTCAACTGGAAAATAAGTTCCTCAATCTTTGTAGTCGCAATGGGATCCAGGGCACTGGCCGGTTCATCCATCAAAAGAATATTGGGTTCGACTGCAAGAGCCCGGGCTATACAAAGCCTTTGCTGTTGGCCTCCCGAAAGCCCTAAGGCCGATTCGTTCAATCGATCCTTTACTTCATTCCACAAGGCGGCTTTCTGAAGAGACTCTTCAACAATATGAGCTAAGTTTAGCTTATTGGATTCCCCATAGATGCGGGGTCCATAAGCTATATTATCGAAAATAGACTTGGGAAAAGGGTTTGACTTCTGGAACACCATTCCAACCTTTTTCCTAAGCTCAGTCGCATCTGATCCGTCACGGTATATGTCCACTCCATCAATAAAAACGCTTCCTTCCAATCTGGTATTATCCACCATATCAATCATTCGGTTGAGGGTCTTGAGGAAAGTAGTTTTCCCACAACCCGATGGTCCGATTAATGCGGTGACCTGATTTTCAGGGATTGTAATATTCACATCCTTAAGGGTTTTGACGTCACTTTCTTTGTCATAATAGAAATCAAGATGCTCGACCCTGATTTTCGATGATTGATTCATAGTATTTCCTTTGTTAGTTGTATCTCTGATTTTTGCTGATGGACTCATGATATTTCCTTTTTAGTTATATTTTTGAAACTTTCTTCTGAGTTGATAACG